>NZ_JBSFIA010000009.1:0-205741 GCF_053597355.1 Streptomyces sp. NPDC001443 | reverse complement strand
CGCCACCCAGATCAAGTGGGGCCTCGACTACATGAACTCCCGCTACGGCAGCCCCGCCCAGGCCTGGGACTTCTGGCAGACCCACCACTGGTACTAAACCCACCAGCGCCGGACACACCCCGCCCACAGCAGGCACCACACGACACCGACCGCCGCCTCACACGAAGCGGCGGCCTTGTCGTATCCGGAGGTCAGGCAGGCTGGGCCGCGGCCGCCTCCAGGGCCTCCCGGGCCGCCGCGACGGCCGCCGCCCGGTCCTGCGGCACGAGTCCGATGCGGGTACGCCGGTCCAGGAGGTCGGCCTCGTCCAGGGCGCCCTCGTGCAGGGCGGCCCACAGCAGGGCGCCACGGGTGACGGGGCTCCCCGGCACCACGGGCTCGTTCAGGCGGGGATCGCGGGCGCCCAGGGCGTGCACGGCGGGAGCCTCGGTGCCGTAGCGGCGGACCAGGTGGCCGGGGGCCGTGAGCGCGCCGAGCCGGTGCGGGGCGGCGGCTCCGACCAGGGGCAGGGACGCGGTGGTCGAGGCACCGGCACGCAGACCGCGGGCCCCGACCGCCGCGTCGACGGCGTCCTGCGCCATGCGCCGGTAGGTGGTGAGCTTGCCCCCGACGACCGTGACCACCCCGTCGCCGGAGGTGAGGACGGCGTGCCGGCGCGAGATGTCGGAGGTGCGGGAGGGGTCCGTCGACCGGATGGGCACGGTGTCCAGCAGGGGACGCAGTCCCGCGAAGGCGCCGACGACGTCGTGCCGCCCGACCGGCGTGTCCAGGGCGGAGCCCAGCACGTCGAGCAGGAAGCCGATGTCCGATTCGGGCACCTCGGGCACGTCCGGTATGTCGCCGTCGACGGGTTCGTCGGTGAGGCCGACGTACACGCGGCCGTCGTCCTGCGGCAGCACGAGGACGAACCGATTGGTCTCCCCCGGGATCGGGATGTGCAGGCCCGCGGGCAGCGGACCCAGCAGGTCGGCGCGGAGGACCAGGTGGGTGCCGCGCGAGGGGCGGATACGAATGCCCTCGACCAGGCCGCCCGCCCATACACCGGACGCGTTGATGATCACGCGGGCCCTGATCTCGCCGTGTTCCCCGGTGAGTTCGTCGCGGACGCGGGCAGTGGTCCCGTCGAGTCCCAGGGCCCTGACCCTGGTGAGGATCTTCGCGCCGTGGGCGGCGGCGGTGCGGGCCAGCGCGGTGACCAGGCGGGCGTCGTCGGTCACCCGGCCGTCCCAGGACAGCAGGCCGCCGCGCAGGCCGCCGGGGCGTACCGAGGGTGTCAGGTGGCGGGCTTCGACGGCGGAGAGGCGACGCGGCGCGGGCAGGGTGGCCCGGGATGTACGGGCCGCGAGCCGCAGGGCGTCCCCGGCCCGGAAGCCGGCCCAGGCCAAGGACGCCTGGCCGCGTGACACCGAGGGCGTCAGGGGCAGGACGAACGGCTGGGCGCGCACCAGGTGGGGTGCGGTGCGTTCCATGAGGACACCGCGTTCGACCGCGCTCTCGTGGGCGACGTCGAGCTGTCCGGAGGCGAGGTAGCGCAGTCCGCCGTGGATGAGTTTGGAACTCCAGCGCGAGGTGCCGAAGGCGAGGTCGTGGGCGTCGACGGCGACGACACCGAGGCCGCGCGCCGCGGCGTCCAGGGCGACCCCGGCGCCGGTGGCGCCGAGCCCGACGACCAGGACGTCCACCACGTCGGCGTCGACGGCCTCGGTCAGTTCGCGGCGGCGGCGGGCGGCGGAGAGCGACGATCCGGGGGCGGGAGCGGGGACGGACGGGCCGGACGGACTGCTGGTCGGGCTCATGGGGTCAGGGTCCTCTCCAGAAGGGTGCGCAGTTCGTCGAGGAAGGCGGCTTCGGTGAGTTCGGGGTCGTCCTCGTCGGTCATGGTCCGCAGGGACAGGGTGAAGGACTGGACCACGAGCAGGACCGCGCGGGCCTGCCGGGCCGTGTGCGTACGCCGCACCGACCCGTCGGCGTGGCCTTCCGCCAGCGCGTCGGCGAGCAGGCCCAGCAGGGCTTCCTGGCTGGCTCCGCGGCGGTCCAGGACGTAGGTCAGCAGGAGTTCGGGGTCGACGTCGACGATCTTGAGGAAGAGCGGGTGGGCCCGGAACGCCGCGACGCCGGCCACGAGTCCGTCCACGATCAGGCCGCGCGTCTCCTGGCCGGGACGGCGCTCGGGCATGGCGCGGCTCGCCACGTCGATCCATTCGCGCGTCATGAGGTCGCCGACCAGCGACCGCACGTCGGGCCAGCGGCGGTAGAGGGTCATCCGTGAGACGCCGGCGCGGCGGGCGACGTCGGTGAGGGTGGTGCGCCGGACTCCGAACGCCAGCACACAGTCGCGTACGGCGTCGAGAACGGGATCGCTGTCCGGGCTGTCCGAGTGGTTGTGACGAATGGGCGCCATGTGTCACAGTGTAACGCCCCGTGCGGCCGTGCGGGAGACGGCGCGTCCGGGAGACGGCACGTCGCCAACCGACCGATGAGGACAGACCGTTCATGGACATGCTGTGGAGTGGCTGGGGCGACCCCGACAAGGCGGCATCGCTGCCCGGCCCGGTGACCGCGCTGCTGCGGGACCTGCTCGGCGTCAAACCGCGGGAGACCGGCACGCTCGCCCTGGCGGACATCTCCCTCCCCGACCCCTCGTTGGACACCGCCACCCTGCGCGCGCTGGCGGCGGCCGTCGGCGGCGAGGACCGGGTGCGCACCGACGCGGAGAGCCGGATCAGGCACACGCGCGGCAAGTCCACGCCCGACCTGCTGAGGATCCGTGCCGGTGACGTCGCGGACGCCCCGGCGGCCGTCGTCCTGCCCGCCACCCACGACGAGGTCCTCGCCGTACTGCGGGTCTGCGCCGAACACGCCCTCGCGGTCGTCCCGTTCGGCGGCGGCACGTCGGTCGTCGGCGGCCTCGCACCCGAACGCCGTGACTTCGTCGCCCTGGACCTGCGCCGTATGGACGCCCTGCTCGACGTCGACCCCGTGTCACGGACCGCCACCCTCCAGCCCGGCCTGCGCGCCCCCGCCGCGGAGGCGCTGCTGGCCGAGCACGGGTTCACCCTCGGCCACTTCCCGCAGTCCTACGAGTGGGCGACCATCGGCGGATTCGCGGCCGCCCGGTCCAGCGGACAGGCCTCCGCCGGTTACGGCCGCTTCGACGAGATGGTCCTCGGCCTCACCGTCGCGACTCCCGAGGGCACCCTGGACGTGGGACGCGCGCCGCGCTCGGCGGCCGGCCCCGATCTGCGCCAGCTGATCCTCGGCTCCGAGGGAGCCTTCGGGGTCATCACCGCCGTCACGGTCCGCGTCAGGCCCCGGCCGCGGAGACGTGTCTACGAGGGATGGCGCTTCGCCTCCTTCGAGCAGGGCACCACCGCCCTGCGCAGGCTCGCCCAGGACGGCCCGCGCCCGACGGTCCTGCGGCTGTCCGACGAGACGGAGACCTTCGTCGGTCTCGCCCAGCCCGACGCCATCGGCTCGGCCGACCTGTCGGCGAACGCCGGGTGCACGGCGATCGCCGGGTACGAGGGGACCGAGGAGGAGACGGCGAGCCGCCGGGAGCAGGCCGCCGCCGTGCTGCGCGCCGCCGGCGGCACCCTCCTCGGAGCGGAGCCCGGCGAACGCTGGGCACACGGCCGCTACTCGGCACCGTACCTGCGGGACTCCCTGCTCGACGCCGGCGCATTCGCCGAGACCCTGGAGACGGCGGCCTTCTGGTCACGTGTCCCCGACCTCTACGCGGCGGTGCGCACCGCGCTCACCGACACCCTCACCGCGGCGGGCACCCCGCCGCTCGTGATGTGCCACATCTCGCACGTGTACGAGAACGGCGCCTCGCTGTACTTCACCGTGGTCTGCGCACAGGGCGAGGACGCCGTCGCGCACTGGGCACCGGCCAAGGCCGCCGCGTGCGAGGCCGTCCTGAACGCGGGCGGTACGATCAGCCACCACCACGGCGTGGGCACCGATCACCGTGACTGGTATGTACGGGAGGCCGGGCCGCTGGGTGTCGAGGCACTGCGCGCCGTCAAGCGGCGGCTGGACCCCGACGGCCTGCTCAACCCCGGGGTGCTGCTGCCCAAGGACTGACGCCCCCCGCGCAGCCCCCGGTCGCCGTACGGCCACTGGTCCGCCGTCAGGCTCCGGCCCCGCGCCGGGGCCCGCACCTGCCCAGGCTCCACCCCCGCTCCGTCCCACCGTCACCGCCCGGAGGCACACCGATGCGACAGTTCACCGCCGTCGTCAATCCCACTGCGGGCGACTCGGCCGGAGCGGCGGCACTGCTCCAGGTCGCCCGGCTGCTGCGGGAGGCCGGAGCGGGACTGGACACCGAGTACAGCCACAGCCTCGCCCACGCCCGGGAGCTGGCCCGCGGGGCCGCGGAGCGGGGCCGGGTCGTGCTCGCCGTCGGCGGCGACGGCATGGCCGGGGGCATCGGCGGCGCGCTCAGCGGTACGGACGCCGTGCTGGGTCTGATACCCGCGGGCCGCGGCAACGACTTCGCCCGCGCTCTGCAACTGCCCACCGACGCGGCCGGCCTGGCCCGGGTCCTGCTCGACGGCGAGCCGCGGCGCGTGGACACCATCGAGGTCGAGTCGGCCGTACACCCCCGCACCGTCGTGCTGGGCAGTGTCTACGCGGGCGTCGACGCGCTCGCCAACCGCCATGCCAACCGGGCGCGCTTCCTGCGCGGGTCCGCCTCGTACTATGCCGGCGGGCTGCGCGCCGTCGCCGGCTGGCGCCCGGCGTCCTACCGGGTCACCGTCGACGGCCGGGAGCACCCGCACCGCGGATACACCGTCGTGGCCGCCAACTCCGCGTACTACGGCTCCGGGCGCATCGTCGCCCCGGCGGCCCGGGTGGACGACGGTCTGCTGGACGTCGTGATGATCCGGGAGGCTCCCCGGCGCCTGTTCTTCACGCTCATGAACGAGCTCAAGACCGGTGCCCACGTCGAGCGGCCCGAGGTCGTCGTCCTGCAGGGCCGGGAGATCCGCATCGAGGCGGACCGGCCCGTGCCCTACGGTGCCGACGGCGAGGTCGACGCCACCCTGCCCGTGACCGTCCGGGTACGACCGCGCGACCTGTCCGTCCTGTTCTGAGCGCCAGGGCAACCGAGGGGGCCGAGGGGGCCGAGGGGGACGACCACCGGCGGAACAAAACCCCGCAGAGCCGTGCGACCAGCGGTTTTCTGCGCTACGGGGCTCTCGGCTAACACGGCTCGTCGCGCCGCGTTCGCAGCGACACGCGGGCGTCGGAGGATGAGCAGACGTCAGAAGATCCATCAGACGGACTAATCGTATGTCAATCTGCCTTATTTGATGGTGATATGACATCCCATCAGAGCCTCAACAGGGGCCATAAATGCCTCATTTGGAGCCCTCTCGCCAGTATTTCGAAATGACCGATATGACCGCCGTGGGTAAGTTCATTCACGAGCCGGCTGACGGGCCGGCAACCCTGAAACAGGAGATAGTGAAATGAAGCTTCGTTCCACGGCGGTCACCGCCGCTGTTTCCGCGGCCGCGGCTCTGGCCGCGACCGGCATCACCTACGCCTCGGCCGCTTCCGCCCCGGCGCCCCAGCAGGCTCCGGCCGTCGCCGCCCCCGCCGCCGCCCCCGCCGCCCTTCCCGACGGTGGCAACGGCGGCAACGGCAACGGCAACGGCAACGGCAACGGCAACGGCAACGGCAACGGCAACGGCAACAACAACGGCAAGGGCAACGAGGGCAGGGGCAACGAGGGCCGGGGTGGCGGTGGTCACCGCTACTACGAGGGCCGCATCGAGATCAACGAGCGGTCGTACTCGGCCCACCCCGGCGACTGCATCACCGTCGTCAGCGGCCTCGGCGCGCGCAGCCTGAACATCCGCAACGACACGAAGCGGACCGTCGAGGTCTTCCGCGGCGCGGTCTGCGACAACGGCGCCCCCATCGCCACCGTCGGCCCGCGCAGCTCCGCCGACGGCGTGCACCCGGGCCACACCCGCGCCATCGACATCGACCACGGCGTCGTGGCCAGCTTCCGGGTGGTCCGGGGCTACGACGGCTACGACGGCGGCGGCTACGGTGGCGGCGGCTACGGTGGCGGCGACCGCGGCGGCGACTACTAGAACACAGTCGGTCGCGTACTGAGGAGCCCCGGCCCGCTGGAATCGGGCCGGGGTCCCAGTACCCACCATTCTCCGACGGTCACGCCCCGTGTGCACCCCGCGCGCCCGACGCCGCGCGTGCGGGGTGCATGCGGGACGTGGCCGTCCGCATTTCCCTCACCGCCCGGTCTGCCCTCCGGTGCCGCTTCAGGTGCCGATCCCCTGCGGATACCTGAAGTAACCGGTCGGGTCGTACTTCCGCTTCACCCTGACCAACCGGTCGTAGTTCGCACCGTAGTAGGCCCGCCGCCAGTCCTTCAGCGTCGGGTCCGGGAAGTTCTGATACGACTGCCCGGGCGGCCTGCTCCCGAAGATGCCCTGGTAGAAATCACGGAGCCAGTGCAGGTTCGCGGTCTCGACACGGGGCGGATCGTAATCCGTCCAGGAGGTCTCGGCCGCGAAGATGAACACGGCGTTGCGGTGCACGAACGCGGTCGCGTCCGGTGGCACCTGGTTGATCTCCCCGCCGAGGGCGAACATCGCGAACCCGGCCCCGTCCTCGTTGCTGCTGCCCGGCCAGTCCAGCAGCTGCTCGGCGGCGGCACCGACCTGCCGTTCGGTCAGGAGCTCCCGGGAAGTGAGCACCGCCGACTTGGTGGCGAACTGTTCCACCGGCGTGGTGGCGCTCAGCAGTACGCTCGCCTGACCGGGAGTGACCTCGCGCACGGACGCCCGGTTGCGGGCGCGCTCCTCGGCCGTGCCGACGGCGAGCAGCGGAGCCAGGATGCCGCGCAGTTCGTCCAGGGGGCCGTAGAACTGGCCGATGGCGTTGACATTGGCGTTGGCGCGGATCTGGCTCCTGGTACGCCCGTTGGTCCCGATGCCGACGCGCAGGTGGAACCGCTTGTCGTCCAGGCCGTTCAGGGCGATCCGCTGCGCGGCGGCGATCACCGGCTGCACGGAGTCCAGGCTCCAGCGCAACTGGTAGAAGCCCACGTCGCCCTGGAACTGCTCGTACTGGAACGTAAAGGACGTGTTGACGCCGAAGTTGTTCCCCGCGCCGCCGCGGAGGCCCCAGAACAGGTCGGAATGCGAGTCCCGGCCGGCCTCCACCACCCGGCCGTCGGCGAGGACCACGGTCGTCGAGACCAGCCGGTCGCAGGTCAGACCGAACATCTTGTCGCTGAAGCCGATACCGCCGCCGAGCACCAGTCCGGCCACCCCCACCGTGGGGCAGCGGCCGGTCGGCACGAAGATCCCCTGGTCCTCCAGGAGCGGGTGCAGGTCACCGTTGGTGACGCCGGCTCCCACGGTGACCGTGCCCGCGTCATGGGTGACCTTCATCGAGCCGTAGGTCCGGGAGCGGGCGCCCGGCCGCGGGGTGACGCGAATGGTCTTCATCCGGGCCATGTTGAGCAGCAGGCCCGTGGTGGTGGAGTACCCGGCGTAGTTGTGGCCGAGGCCGGATCGGGGCACGGTGGGCAGCCCGACCGACCGGGCCCAGCGGACCGACGTACGGGCGTCCTCGGTGGAACCGCAGGCGACGATTCCGGCGGGGTGGGTCCCGGCGAAGCGGTGGTTGAACGGGAGTGCCAGCGGCGGGTAGTGGGAGTCCTTCGGCCGGTAGAGGGTGGAGCGCGACGACAGCGCGTCGGCCAGCCGCTTCCAGTCCCGGGGACCGACCCCCTCCAGGAATCCGGCGGGTGACGCGGCGGCAGGTGACGCCTGCACCCCCACCAACCCCGTCCCCAGAGCACCCAGCGCGCCTGCCCGCACCACGTCGCGTCTGTCGATCACAGTGACTGCCCCTCACGAGAAACACCCCGAAGAGGCGATCGCCTCCGTGTGCAGTCAACCGATCGCCGGCCCGCACAGGCGTCCAACATGCTCCGCTCACCGGCCCGCGACCCCAAAGAGTGCCCGGTGTACCGCCGAATGGTCCCGGAACGGCCGCCGACGCGAGACGCCCGGCCGGGGATTCCCGGCCGGGCGTCTCGCGGAGCCCTCCCCCGCCCGCTTCCTCAGTTCTTGTTCTGCTCGATGTGCAGATGGATCGGGCCGCGGAGAACGGGGCTGGGGCGGTACGGCGGCGGGTCGGTGACCAGCGTGGGCTCCTCCAGCCGGCGTGCCAGTGCGGTCAGCGCGATCTGTGTCTCCAGCCGGGCCAGGGGGCCGCCGAAGCAGAGGTGGATGCCGCTGCCGAAGCCCAGGTGCTCGTTGTCCCGCCGGTCGGGGTCGAAGCGGTCGGGATCGTGGAAGCGGTTCGGATCGCGGCTGCCCGAGGCCAGCATCAGCATGATCTTCGAACCCTTGGGGATGACGGTGTCGGCCACGGTGATGTCGCTGTACGCCGCCCGCCACGGAATGATGTGCACGGGGGGTTCGTAGCGCAGCAGTTCCTCGACCAGCGGGACGATCAAGTCCGGTTCGTCGCGCAGTCGTTGCAGCATCGGCGGCTGCCGCAGCAGGGTCAGCATGCCGTTGGTGATGAGGTTGACGGTGGTCTCGTGACCGGCGATCAGCAGCAGGTTGGCGGTGGCGAGGATCTCCTCGTCGGTCATCCGCCCGTCCGGCCCGTCGTCGTTGGCCAACCGACTCAACAGGTCCTCGCCCGGCCTGCCATGGCGTTGCTCCAGCAGTCCGGCGAGGTACTGGCGCAGGTCCTCACGGGCCTGCACACCGTTCTCCAGCTTCTCCTTCGGATCGGTCTCGGGGTTGTAGTCGATCGAGTTGACGATCGCGTCCACCCACAGGTGGAACCTCGGTTCGTCCTCGCGCGGCACGCCCAGCAGATGGCAGATGACGGTGACGGGGAACGGGTAGGCGAAGTCGTCGACGATGTCGATCTGTTCCTTGCCCGCGAAGTCGTCGATCAGACCGTTGACGATGGCCGTCAGATCGTCTTCCATGCCCGTCACCAGCCCCGGGGTGTGCGGGGGGCCGAAATGACGCATCGCCATGCGCCGCAGGCGGTCGTGCTCGGGAGGGTCGAGGTTGATGAAGGACGGCGTGGTCCGTCCCTGGACCGCCTCCATGGGCCGCGACAGGTTGCGCACGTCGGAGCTCAGGTGCGGGTTGTGCAGCAGGTCCGCGATCTCTCGATAGGTGCTGACGACGTAACTGCCGTCCGCCTGAAGGGCCACCGGCGTCTCGCGCAGCTCCGCGTACAGCGGGTACGGGTCGGCCCGGGAGGAGTAGTCGAGGATCCGGAGCAGTGTGTCGGGCTTCTCGGTCGTGGTCATCTCGCGCTCCCTCCTACCGGTTCTGCTGCGCGGCCGTGACGCGTCGCTCACTCGGGTCGTGACCGGTGACGACCACGGTGGCGCCCTGAGCGAGCAGGACGGGGCCGGGGAAGTCGACGGGCACCGGCTTCATGTCGACGGGCTGGTCGGGCGTGGGGCTCGGCGGCGGGAAGGGCGCGGCCGTCTCGATCAACTCCCGGTAGTGGTCGAGCCACTTGGCGTTGTTGAAGCTCACCGCCGCGGTGACGCGGCCCCGGTAGCCGTACGCGGCGACGAACCGGCGGTCGGCCACCGACCCCTGGGTGACGACCACTTCGTCGGCGAAGGTCGGCACGCCGACGGACTTGATGTTGACCCCGAACTGGATCGACCAGAACGCCGGGATGGACAGGTGGGGCCAGCGGTCCGCCTGGCCGCTGACCATGTTGTGCGCCGCGACCTCGGCCTGTTCCACGGCGTTGGCCCAGTGCTCCAGCGAGATCAGCCGGTACTCGTAGATCGGGTTCGGGCAGCGGGCCACGTCTCCGGCGACGAAGACGTCGTCGGTGATCAGTCCGTCGAGGGTGAGGGCGCGGCAGCCGGTGTCGCAGGCGATGCCCCACGGGCCGGCCGCCAGTCCCGACTCCCGCAGCCACTCGGTGTTGCGGATGCCCCCGAGTGCCACCACCGCCACATCGGCGTCGACGGTGCTGCCGTCGTCGAAGTGGGCACGGCGCAGCCGCCCCTGGTCGTCACCCTCAAGCCGGGTGACCTTGACACCGCAGCGCAGGTCGACGCCGTGAGCGCGCTGGAGGTCGGCCGCGACGTCACCGATCATGGCGCCGAGCGCCCCGACCAGCGGGGCCGGCGCGAGTTCGGCGACGGTCACCGCGATGTCCCGCTCGCGGCAGATGGAGGCGATCTCGGAGCCGGTGAATCCCGCGCCGATGACCAGGACGCGGGAGGGCCCGGCGGCCAGTGCCTGTTGCAGACCCTCGGCATGCTCGCGCGTACGCAGGACGAACACCCCGTCCAGGGCCGCCTCGCTCTCGACGAACCAGGGCCTGGCCCGCACGCCGGTGGAGATCAGCACCCGGTCGAAGGGAACCTCACGTCCGTCGGCGAGACGCACATGGTTGGTGGCCAGGTCCAGCCCGCTCGCGGGCACGCCCAGCAGCCACTCCGCGTTGACGTCACGGCGTCGTGGCAGCGTGGTGTCCCCGGCCGGCACCCAACCGGTCAGCACCTGCTTGGACAGAGGAGGCCGGTCGTAGGGCTCGCACCTCTCGTCACCGATCATGGTCAGCGAACCGGTGAAGCCCTCGGCACGCAGCGCCTCCGCGGCCCGCAGGCCCGCCAGGGAGGCGCCGACGATCACGATGCGGCCGTCGCGTTTGAACGCGCGCAGGTTGTCGGCGCTGGTCATGACTGCGACGCCTCCGCCGGTACGCCCCGCTCCTCCAACCGGTCGACCAGAATCGCCTGGACCGGGCAGGCCGCCGCGGCGCGCAACACCTGCTCGCGCCGGGCGTCGTCCGGGCTCGGGTGGTACATCAGCGCTTCCTCGCCGTGCATCCGGAACGCGTCCGGAGCCAGGAACGCGCACTGCGCGTACCCCTGGCATCGGGAAAGATCTACGACAACTCGCATGCCGACCTCCACGGGGACTGCCAGCTGCGGACCCTGAAGCCGACGTGTCACCACGGCACGCGCAGCAGCGGACAGGTTTCGAGCGAGGACATTCGGCCGACACCCACCGGGCACCGCGCACCGGGCGACGCGCAAGGGCACGTACCGCGCTCGTCGGGTCTCCGCAGAAGGAGATGATTGTCGCGGGCAGAAGGGCCGGCGACTGCGAAACCGCACAGAGAACCGGACCCTCTGTTCAAGAGCCTAAGCCTCCCCTACATGCCCCGCACCCGGGGCCCGAGGGTGGCCGTGGGCGTCATTCACCCGCACGCCGCGCCCCTGCGGCAAGGACCGTGCGCCGTCGTCGATTCTTTGCTCATGGGTCACGTACTGGGTGATGTCCTGGGCTTCGCGGCCGGTGTCGCCGTCAGTCCGCTGCCGATCATCGCCATCATCATCGTGCTGGCGACGCCCCGGGGACGCCTGAACGGAGTGGTGTTCGCCGCAGGCTGGGTGCTGGGCCTGTCGGGCCTGGGCGCGGTGATGCTGCTCGTCGGAGGCCAGGAGAGCGCCGCCTCCCACGGCCGGCCGGCCACCTGGGTGGGTGCGCTCAAGCTCGCCCTGGGCGTGCTGCTGGCGCTGTTCGGCCTTAAGCTCTGGCGGCACCGCCCGGCCGATGCCACGCAGGCGCAGTTGCCCAAGTGGATGGCCACCATCGACCGCTTCACACCGGTGAAGGTCTTTCTCCTCGCCCTGCTGCTGTCGGCCGGAAACCTCAAGAACGCCCCGCTGACCATCGCCGCGGCGGCGACCATCAGCTCGTCGGGACTGCCGGTCGGACAGCAGATCGGCGCACTGGCGGTCTTCGTCGTCGTCGCCTCCGTCGGGCTGCTCGCCCCGCTCGCGCTCTTCCTGATCATGGGTGAGCGGGCGAGGAAGACGCTGGGCAACTGGAAGGAATGGGCGACGCGCCACAACACGGCCATCATGGCCGTACTGCTCTTCGTGTTCGGACTGAAACTGCTGGGCGACGGGATCGACGTCCTGAGCTCGTGATCGCGTCGGGCCCGACCGCCGGACGCGCGCCGTCGGCCGTCCCGAACGGCCGGACCCGGCGATCCGGGCCGCGCCGCCGACCGGTCAGCCGGTCAGCCGGTCAGCCGGGAATGCGTACCGTCTCCACCCAGTCCGGTGTCTCCGATGCGCTGGAGCCGATCAGAGCCGCGACGACCCGGCAGGACGGGGCCCGGTCGGGCCAGGGGGTCATCCCGTCGGTGAGGACCACGACGATGTTCGGGCGGTCCGGCGTGGCGAGCGCCGCCTCGATCCCGACGCGCATGTCCGTGCCGCCACCGCCGCCCAGGGTGATCTGCTCGGTGGCCGTCACCCGGGAGACGGCCTGCACATCGGCATCGCACGCGAACACGGTCACTCGGTTGCCCCGTACCCCCACCTCGCGCAGGACGCCCGTCACCTCCGCGAGGGCGGCGGCCAGTTCGGTGTCGCCCATCGAGCCGGAGGTGTCGATGACCACGGCCACCCGCGGCAGCGGTCGGCGCAGGCTCGGCAGGGCGACGCCGCGCAGCGCCGGGGTGCGGCGCGAGGGGCGGCGATAGGTGTAGTCGACGGCTCCGCCCGCCCACGCGGCGGCCTCCCGGACCGCGCCGGACAGCGCCTGCCGCCAGTCGACCGTGGGTTCCAGGATCTCCTCGGCCCAGCGTCGCCATCCCCCGGGCAGGGTGCCGCGACCGCGCTGATGCGCGCGCATCGCCTCGGCGGTCCGCCGTCGCAGCGCCTGCGCCTCGACCTCGCCGATCCGCGCGGGCCCGGCGGACCCCGGCAGCTCCCAGGACCCGGGCACGCCGTGCGCGCCGGATCCGCAGTCGGGCGTACGGACCTGCGGTGGCAGCAGCGGGAGGTACGCCTCGAACAGCCCGCCCTCGGGAAGGCCGAACAGCCGGGGTTCCACGCGCCCCTCGGGCAGCCGCAGGCCGTCGGCGAGCAGGTCGTCGTTGATCTCGCAGTCCTGGGCGACGTTGACACGGTGCCGGTCGTGCTGGTCGGCGGCGGGCAGCCGGTCCGCCCGGCCGTGGTGGTCGCGCAGCAGATGCGCCACCTCGTGCACCCACACACCCGCGAGCTCGGGCACCGCCGTCGCCTCGACGAAGGCGGGACACACATAGCAGCGCCAGTGCCGGTCCACCCCCATCGTGGGTACCTCCGTGCTCGGCACGACGGTCAGGGAGTAGAGCGCGGTCGCCAGATACGGCCGGTCGCCGGCCGCCCGGTAGCGGGCGGCCAGCAGCTTGGTCATGTCCAGGGCACCACGGGGGTCTCCCCCGGTCCCCGTGCGCCTCACCGGCCGCCGCCGGGCAGCGCCCCCGACAGCTGGAGCAGGTCCAGGAACCCGTCGATACCGGGTGGTACGGGCCAGTCGACGTGCCGCATCGCGGCCAGGTCGGTGGCGGCCCGGGCCGCCACGTCCGGTACGCCCGCGTCCACGGCCTTGGCCAGCACCGCCCAGCCGGCCTCCCAGCGGGGCCGGGTCAGGTCGCTCCGGATGGCGGCGACCACCGCGATGAGGAACGCCAGTTGCCGGTCGCCCCGGTCGGGCAGGGCGAAGGCGTCCGGATCGGCGAGGACCCGGTCGGGGTCGGGCAGATCGAGGTGCTCGAGGTAGGACAGCAGCTCCAGGCCCGCGCCGTCGCCGACGGCGCCGGTGAGCGCGGCGGCCAGCGCCTCGCGGCCTGCCCCGGCCGCGTATCCGGTGGCGAGCAGCTTGAGGGCCATCTCCCAGGTCCGGGGGGACGGCCAGGACCGGCCCCGGCTCTCGGCGTCGCCGGGGATGTGGTGGACCAGTCCGGGCCGGGCCGTGAGGAAGCCGGAGATCGCGCCGCGGGCCCGGGCGACCGCGCCGGGCACCTTGGCGGCACCGACGACGGGCACGGTCACCTCCGGCCAGGTGCCGGCCATGCCACGCGCGACCGTCCGCGGGTCGTGGGTCCACTCCAGGTGGACGAACCGGTTGGCGAGCGGCGGGCTGAGGTGCCAGCCGTCCGCCGCGCTGGACGGCGGGTTGGCGGCGGCGACGATCCGCACCGCCTCCGGCAGGGCGAGGCTGCCGACCCGTCGTTCGAGCACGACCCGCAGCAGCGCCGCCTGCACGGCCGGCGGCGCGGAGGAGAGCTCGTCGAAGAAGAGCAGGCCCTGTCCGGCCCGCGCGAGGCGGACCGCCCAGTCCGGCGGGGCCATCGGCACTCCGGTCACGGCCGGGTCGTCACCGACGATGGGCAGTCCGGCGAAGTCGGAGGGTTCGTGCACACTGGCGATGACCGTCTCCAGCGGCAGGCCGAGCCCGGCGGCGAGCTGCTCCAGGGCGGCCGACTTGCCGATACCGGGCTCGCCCCACAGCAGTACGGGTTGATTGGCCGTCACGGCCAGCGCGAGCGCCTCCAGTTGCGGGTTCGCGGCGGGCTCGGTCCGTACCGCGCGCAGCCTGCGGTTGAGGTCGTCCGCGGCGGCCAGCGGGCCGGTCGGCGCGGTGGCGGGGGCGCTGTCGGTGCTCACAGGGGCGGCTCTTTCTCGTGGTCGGGCTCGTCCGCACCGAACTGCGCTTCCTCGTCTTCGGGTTCGACGAGATCGGCCGGGTCTTCCGTGAAATACGGCTCCCCGCTGTCGGGGTCGACAGGGGCGGCGGCCGGATCCTGCGCGTAGTACCCCTCCTCGTCGACAGGTTCGTCGGGTTCGTCGGGGCTCTGCGCGTAGTACTCCTCCCGCTCGTCCATGTATTCGTCCCACGACTCGGCGCCGACGCCCGGATGCTCGCGCTCCACCCGCTCCCGGAGGAAGGCCAGGTCGCGCCGCTTGTACCGGCGGACGATCTGAGCGAGCGACAACTCGAACTGGTCGATCACGTCCAGCCGCGCCCCGGCGGCGACGAGCGCCTCCACCAGTGCCTTCGTGCCGAGGTCGTTGACCGCCACGAACAGCGGTGTGCGCTCCCGCTGGTCGCGGGCTTCGAGGTCCAGTCCCTCCGCCAACAGCCGTGGCAGCAGGGGCTCGTGGTCGAGAAGGTTCAGTACGTGGAGCAGGTTGCGGCCGTTGGCGTCCCGGACCCGGGGATCCACACCCGCGTCCAGCAGAGCCAGCACACCTGGGGTGTCACCGTGCTGGGCGCGCAGGAACAGTTCGCTGCGCTGCGCCCGAAGCGCCTTCGGCAGACGGCCCGATCCGGAGGTCCAGGTCTGCTCCACGGCGAAGCATCCGGCGACGGCACCGCCGAAGGCGCGCAGGGCGCGTTCGCGCCGCTGTTCCTCGTCGCTGTGCGGCATGCGCAGCAGGCTTCCGGGCCGGAAGCCCACCTCGTGCCATTCCCCGCGGCATCTGACCCGGACGGGTGCGGGCGCCGTCGGCCCCGGCGGCCCGGCCGGACCTTCGGGGACCCGGACGGCGGGGAACAGGGCCCGGCGGACGAGCGGATGCAGATGCTCCGGTACGACGCCGCCCGCACGCATCAGATCGAGGTCGGGGAGTCTGCGCCACAGGGCCTCGGCGAGGAGGGGCACGTCCTTGAACCCGTCCCGGTCGACGATGCGCGCCAGCAGTCCGCCGGTGTCCAGCGGCTCCAGCAGGATGTAGATCTTCCAGTGCGGGGCGAGGAGGAAGCGGCCACCGACGCCGGCGGCCTGCCGGCGTCGGACCTCCGGCTCCAGGACGGTGTGGTTGAGCGCCATCCCGGCCAGGAGCGACTCGGGGTCGGTCCGGAGCCAGCCCGCCCCGGGCGGGGGTGTCGGGTCCAACTCGAGGCCGGCCGCGGCGAACGCGGCCTGGAAGTCGCCCTGTTGGTGCAGCAGCGTGGCCCACTCGGAACGCGCCGCCGGGTCCGCGTCGCCGGGATCGGCGGTCGGGAGTTCGTCCCGGCCGCGCGGGGTGGCGTCGGCGTGGAAGAACGGTGGCCGGTCCGCGCCGCCGCCGCAGCGTTCGCGCAGCTCGTCGGTGTGCCGGGCGTCCCACAGGTGTCGTGCGTGGCGCCAGTCCTGCGTGGAGCGCACGAAGACGCCCGCGGTCTCCTCGCCCCGGAGGGTCCCGAACCGCAGGGCGATCCGCTGCGGGCCGTCGATCATCGCCGGGGTGGTGATGTGCAGGTACGGCGCGGCCAGGCGGCCCTCGCCAGGTGTGCTCGGGTGGTAGCGCGCCAGGACGACCGTCGTGTCGGTGAGGAGTGTGGTGCGCCCGCCGCCCCCGCGCGGCAGGTGCCAGCGCAGCAGGTCCGGGACGAAGTGGCGCAGGTCGTCCGCCAGGTCGGCGGCGATGTCGTCGCCCCACCGACCGGCGACCTCGGCCAGGTCGAGGGCGACGTCGACGTTCGCGGCCGCGCAGGCGCCTCGCCAGTCACCGGCCAGGCGGCGTTCGGTCGCGCGCTCGATCATCCATCCGGGCACCGCGTACCGGCGGGTCCGGCGCAGGCCCGCCGCCTGGTCCGGGGGGAAGCAACGCAGTTCACCACGTGCGCTCAACGGTAGACGCTCCCTATCGCGCGCAGGTCGGGATGCGTACCGGTGCCGGGCCGCAGCCGCAGGGTGAAGGACCGCTTCACCCTGCGGGGCAGGCCGGGACCCAGCCCGACGTACTCCAGGGGCGAGTCGTCGGGCACGGCCGCCAGCAGGGTCTTCGCACCCCGTCCGGTCAGGCCGGTGTGGCACAGCTCCAGCCGGCGCAGCGGGCTGCCGGGCAGCGCGGCGGCGAGCGCGTGGGCGCCTTCGTCGCCGGTGGTGTTCGCGGGGGCGCCGAGGCCGCGTTCCGACGGCGGCCGGCCCAGGTCGAGTGTCTCGATCCCGGCGAGGCGGTCGGCGAGGGCCCGGGCTCCGGCGGGGCCGATCCCGTTGCCGCCGAGGCCCAGGCGCAGGGGGCGTGCGGGGTCGGCCGCGGCGGCGAGGAGCGCGGCGCCCTCGTCTCCGAGGTGGTTGGCGGAGAGGTACATCTCGCGCACGCCCGCTTCGCGGACCAGGTCCGCGAGCAACGGGGCGGCGTCCGCGGTCAGGCCGTTGCCGCCGAGGAAGAGGCGTTCCACCGGGCCGGTCCGGTCGGTGAGGGCGTCGAGCAGGGCGCGCAGACCGTCGGTGGTCAGACCGGTGTTGACCAGGTCGAGGGTGCGCAGGGTGGTGTTGCGGCGCAGCATCGCGGCGAGCGCGCGGGCGCCGTCGTCGCCCACCGGGTTGCGCTTGAGCCACAGGGCGCGCACGGTGCCGTCCGTGCTCAGCGCGTCGGCGAGCGCGGTGACGCCGTCGCGGCCGATGCGGTTGCAGCCGAGGTAGAGCGTGCGCAGGCCGTGGCCGTCGGCCAGCGCGTCGGCGACCGTACGGGCTCCGTCGTCGCCGATGGCGTTGGTGCCGAGCAGGATGTGCGTGGCGTGGGCGGAGGCGGCGGCGACGGGCATCAGCCGTGCGGCCCCGGCTGCTCCGAGTCCCTGCTTGCACAGGTCGATACGGCCGTCCGCGCGCACGGTGCCGAGCGGGAAGGTCTCGTCGGCCTCGACCGGCCGGGCGGATCGCAGCCGGTCCAGCAGCGGTTGCAGTGCGGCGGGGTCGCTGATCGCGATGTCCGGGTGCTCGATCGCCGGGCAGCGTACGGGTGTCGGCTGCGTCATCACCACTCCACCGGTCCATCGCCGGCGCCTGGCCCGCCGAGGGCGGCATCGCCCTCCGCCCGCTCAGGACGAACCGACGCCAATCGATCTTCCTCCACGCAAAGGCGGCAAGACTGGTCGGATTTGAACCGACGTCCTCCAGCTCGATGCTTAGGCGCGACGACCTCTGCGCTACAGCCTTGCCGCGGAGATCATAGCGACTTTCGCCCGCATGTTCGAACCCAGTTGGGCGGGTCGAGGTCGGCCCGAGCGGGCCGACCCGGACGACTTGCTCGGTAAGGTCGGGATCATGAGTGTCGAGGTCGCGGTCGTCAGTGAAGCCAACGACGAGTCGGTGGAGGCGTTCGCGCGCCTGCTGCCCCAATTGTCGAGCACGGCAGCCCCGTTGGATCACGAGTCGGTGGCGCTCCTGCTGACCGGCGACGCGACGACGGTGTTGATGGCGCGGGTCGACGGTGCGGTGGTGGGGATGCTGACGCTGGTCATGTTCCCCCTGCCGTCCGGTCTGCGGGCCCGTATCGAGGACGTGGTCGTGGACGAGGCCGCACGGGGTCACGGCGTCGGGGCCGCCCTGACCGAGGAGGCCCTGCGCCTGGCGGCCGCCGCGGGCGCCCGTACGGTGGACCTCACGTCACGCCCGTCGAGGCGGGCGGCGAACCGGCTGTACGAGCGCATCGGTTTCACGGCCAGGGACTCCGTGGTCTATCGGTTCATCGGTTCGTCCTGAAGCGGTGATTTCGACGGCGGTCGAGCCCCAGGTGAAAGCGCAGCAGGCGTACCTGGTCCGGGCCGAGTGCCTCTGCGGCGCCACGCAGTCGCCTGGCGGGCGCGTCGGCGACCGGGCCTCGCGGCATCGTGTACGTGGTCGCGGCTTCGCCCGCGAGCCAGTCGGCGATGTCGCCGCGGGCGCGGTCGCGCATCCAGGGCGATGGATCGGCGGCGAGTTCGAGGTCCACGAGCAGCCGGGTCCAGGTGTCCCGTTCGCGCAGCAGCCGGTAGCCGGCCATCCGCACATGCCATGGGTTGCTCTCGGCGACGAGGTCCCGCAGCCGCGGGAGATCGAGGTCGGACACCCAGGGGCGCAGCGCGACGGCGGCCTCCCGGGTGACCGCGCCGGACGGGTCGGTGAGAAGCCCGAAGAGGGTGTCGGTCCGGGACGCGAGGAGAGCCGATCCGGGTACGGAGTCCTCGCAGCAGCTTCCGTCCAAGGCCGCCGGCCACGGCACTCCCCTTCCGGTCCGGCGACCCGACCGCCTGCGCGGCCGGGACTCGAGGATGCCCTCGGCCCACAGGGTGCGCGAGCGATTTTCGCCCCGCGCGCGAACGGCGGCGCGCGGGGCGTGAGCGCACCCTCGTAACGACCCTGCCATAAGCGGATCTCGTGGCTTCCGGGCGATCCGGAGGTCACTAGGGTTGTGGCATGCGCACGCAAACGGGGAGATTTCTCAGACTGACGGCCGTGACGGCGACGGTGGTTCTGGCCCTCACGGGATTCTCCGACTCACGGCACAAGAGCAGTCACGACAGCAGCAGCGGGGGCGGCGGATGCAGCAGCTCCAGCCAGGACCACGACGGCAGTTCGACCTCCACGACAGGCGGCGGCTCGTCGGGGTCGAGTTCCGGTTCGACGGACGGCTCGTCGCAGAAGCCCACCATGAGCGCCTCGGTGTTCGTGGTCTCCTGCGCGGGCCCCGGCAATCCGTTCGCCACCGTCCAGGTCGACAACCCCAATGACCACGAGGTGACCTTCATGGCGTACGTCACCTTCCTGTCCCAGCAGGGAATCCCGCTCGCCGAGAACTTCGCTCCGGTCACCGCCCCCGCCTACGGCTCGGGCACCACGCAGATCTCGGTCGGCAGCGAGGCCCTCGCCGAGCAGGTCTTCCAGTGCCAGGCCACGCCGCAGGCCGAGCCGGTCGAGTGACGAGGTCCGCTCCCGCCCGCGACCGCTCCGCGGGCGGGGCCGGGGCCGACCGCCCACACGCCGAGGCCCGCTGCGCCGCTCCGGCCGCACATGGACACGGACACCGCGCACGAACGCGTTCAGGCGCGAAGGTCCGCCAGATGCCGGACCAGGACATCCCGCGCCTGCTGCGGGCTCAGCCGCGGCGGCCGGGCCAGCAGGTGCACCACCGTCCCGTCGGGCAGGGCGTGCAGTCGCGCCGCCTCCAGCGCGCGCTCGTCCCGCACCCCCGCACCACCAGCACCCCCGTACCCGTACCCGCGGGGCCGGATGCCGGGGTCACGCGTCGACGGCCTCGCGCCGCGGGGCGGTGCGGGCCGCGGCGGCGACCCGGGCGGCCCGGTCCGGCATGGTGAAGGCGAACACCGCGGCGGCCGCGGCGATCGCCGCGAGCACCTGATAGGCGTGCTGGAAGGCGGCGACCGGCGGGTGGGCGTGCGCGCCGGTGCCGACGGCGGCGGCCGAGGCCAGTACGACGGTGACCACGGCCGGGGCGGCGGCGTTGGCGGCCTGCCTGACGACGCTGTTGAGCGTGGCGGCATGGGAGACGTCGGCCTGGCGGATGCCGGTGAACGAGGCGACGGTGGTGGGCATGAACACCCCGCCCATCGCCGCGCCGAGCAGGAACATCAGCCCGCGGAACGCCCACAGCGAGGAGTCCGCGTCCAGCCGGGAGAACACGAGCAGCACCAGCGCGACACCGACCAGGCCGCAGCCGGCTATCCGGCGCGGGCCGACCCGGGCGTAGAGCGGGCCGACGATCTGCACGGTGAGCAGCACCCCGAGCGCCTCGGCGAAGGTACTGGAGCCGGACTCCCAGGCGGACAGCCCCAGCCCCTCCTGGAGGAAGAGCGGGCCGAGGAACATCGCGCCCATGAAGCCGGTGAACCCCAGGAAGGCGGTGATGTTGGTGTCGCGGAAGAGGCGGTCGGTGAAGAGCCGGAAGCGCAGGGCGGGTTCGGGCACCCGCAGTTCGACCACGACGGCGGCCGCCAGCACCACCGCGCCGCCGACCAGACCGGCCAGCACGGGCCAACTGCCCCAGCCCAGATCGGCGCCTTCGCTGATGCCGAACATCAGCCCCGCGGTGCCGAAGGCGGTGAGCAGCAGTCCGGGCACGTCGAGGCGGCCGGGGAGGTGGTCGCGGTGCCGGTCGAGGAAGAGGAACCCGAAGGCGAGCACCGTGACGCCGATCGGCAGGTTGGCGTAGAACACCCAGCGCCATGACAGGTGGTCGACGAGCCAGCCGGCCCCCATGGGGGCGAGGGCGGGCGCCACCTGCTGCGGGATGATCATGTAACGGGAGACCTTGACCTGCTCGGCCAGACTGAACGTGCGGTAGAGCAGGGCGCCCGTGACGGGCAGCAGGATGCCGGCGGCCAGGCCCTGGAGGGCACGCCAGACGACGAGTTCGCCCAGCGACCCGGCCGCGCCGCACAGTCCGGACGCGACGGTGAAGACGGCGAACGCGGTGAGCACGGTGCGTCGCCCGCCGAAGCGGTCTCCGAGCCAGGCCGAGACGGGGACGGCCAGGCCGACGCAGACCGGGAACACCACCACGACCGCGTCGAGTCCGGCGGTGGCGAGCCCGAAGTCACGCCCGATGGCGGGCAGGGCGACGGTGGCGCCGACGCCGTCCACGATGGACATGAACGCGGTGACGACACACACGACGGGGACGACGATGCGCTGATTCAGTCGGACGGGCATATGCTGAGCATACTCAGTTTGAGCAAGCTCAGCACTACCACGGCAGTCATGACCGCCACACCGTCGGCCGGATCAGGACACCGCCGCGACGAGGACAGGAGCGCCACGGTGAGGGACGTACCGGGCAGCAGCGACCCACTGATCGACGAGATGTTCGCGACCACGCACCGGCTGCGGCTCTTCGTCGACGGAAGACTGGCGGAGAAGGGCACCACCGTCGCCCGGCTGCGCGCGCTGCGCTTTCTCGCCCACTCCCCCGAACCGCTGCGCATGCGCGATCTCAGCGACATGCTCGGCATCGCCGCCCGCACGGCGACCAGCCTCGTCGACGCCCTGGAACGGGACGGTCTGGTGGCCCGGCTGCCCCATCCGACCGACCGCCGTTCCCATCTGCTCGCCCTCACCGACGCCGGCCGGACCTGCCATCAGGAGGCCGAGGACCTGGACCGCGAGGCCCTGGGCATCGCCACCGGCGCCCTCTCCGCCGAGGACCGCGCCGTACTGCGCGCCCTGCTGGCCCGGATCCGCGACACCGTCACCGACGCCGCCCCGGAACGTCCGCAGCGCGCGACGGCCGATGTCCCGCCGAGCGGCGACTCCGCCGACTCCGAACAGGACCGATGACCGCTCTCCCGACCCGCACCCGTCGGACCGTCCGCCCCTGACCCCGGCCGGAGCGGGGCGGTCCCGCGAGCCGAGCGAGTCAGGGCCCGATGAAGCTCACCGTCTCGGCCAGGTCCGCCCGCCCGGTGCGCAGCCGTGGCACGCCTTCCTTCTCGTACCCCACCGCGACACCGCAGAACAGCGCGAGCCCGTCCCCCGCTCCGACCGTCCGGCCGACCGTCTCGCGGTACATCGTCCACATCACCTGGGGGCAGCTGTGCAGCCCTTCCGCCCTCAGCAGCAGCATGACGGTCTGCAGGTACATCCCCGCGTCCCCCCACTGCCCGCACCCCATCGCCTTGTCGAGGTAGCAGAACAGCACGACCGGCGCCCCGAACGCCTGGGTGTTCAGCGAGGCGATCTTCCGGGGCCGGTCACGGTCATGGCGTGCCGTGCCCAGTGCGCGGTACCGCTGGTCGGCCGCGGCGGCGAAGCGGTCCAGATAGGGAGAGGCCAGCTCCTCCGGGTACATCGGATACTCCCGCTCGTCGCCCGGGTCCCCCGCCAGCGCCCTGGCCGTCGCACGTCTCTTCAGCCCGGCCAGGGGCTCACCGGTCACGACGTACAGATGCCAGGGCTGGAGGTTTCCGCTCGACGGTGCCCGCGCCGCCGCGGCGAGCACCCTTTCGAGCACGTCCCGGGCCACCGGCTCGTCACTGAACGCCCGCACGGACCGGCGGGTGTCCACTGCTTCGTACACGTCCACGCCTTCTCGTCCCCTCACCGCACGCCTGACCCCGAGGAACACAAAGGCGATCGTCACACCGGGCGGGCAGTCGTGGCGAGCTACTGGAACGTGTAGCGGAAGTCCCCGCTCATCTCGATCAGCCGCCCGCTGACGACCCCTGTCCGCTGCACTCCCCCTTGGTTCATGTAGACCTCGGGCATGTTCGACGCGGCACCGAGAACGCAGAAGCGACTGGCGGGGTCCAGAATCACGCCGTAGCGAGGAAACATGACATGAAATTTCGCCTGCTCACTACCGGAGCCGGCCCATTCACGCTTCCCCTTGCGGGTTCTGCCGTGGATTGCCACATGGGCGCTCCCGAATCGGGGCATGGGAATCGCGAAGGACTCGTAGTCGTCCTCCTCCACCCGCAGCCAACCGGTCGACATGGTCGCTTCCACCGAGTTCTCCTGCCCCCAGACGCAGACGGCGACGTAGATGTTCTTCGTGGAATCGTTCTGTACGGTCAAGGTGCGCTTGACCGATTCCTGTGACCATTTCAGCGCGCGCAATGCGCCGTTGGCCGCCGCACCAGGGTGATTCAGAATCATTGAAGCGAGAATATCGAGCATTACTCCCCCGTCTGCAACTCTTTACCTCCACCCAATGCTCGCACCACCCGGCGGACCGAAATAAGGCATACGGACGGTCTTCATTTCAACGTACGGCAGAAGCGGGACCGCGCACCCGCGATGTGCGTAGAGCGACCGCCGCGACCCCGGTCGGGCCACCTTGCCGTCGGTCCGCCGGCGCACCATCTCGGTGATCCGGACCGGGGCGAACGGAGAGGTGCAGCCCGGGGAGGCCGGGTGGTCCTTGAGCACCTCCAGACGCTCGCCGATGCCGAGGGCGCGAGCGCGGTGCTCGGCGTGCGGGTTCTTCTTCACCGCGTAGTTCACGAGCCATGGGCCTCCCCCTCGCCCTGCGCGTCCGCCCGGTGACCGTGGTCGTCCTCGCCCGCCTCCAGCAGGTTCGCGGCCGCGCCCACGATCCTCGGATCGGGGCTGCCGACGACGTCCGCGTCCTTGTCGGTGTAGTCGAAGCGGGCGAGGACGCTGCGCATGGCCTCGACCCGGGCCCGCTTCTTGTCGTTGCTCTTCACCACGGTCCAGGGCGCCTGCGCGGTGTCCGTCTCGCGGAACATGGCGACCTTGGCGGCGGTGTAGTCGTCCCAGCGGTCGAGCGAGGCCAGGTCGATGGGGCTGAGCTTCCACTGCCGTACGGGATCGACCTGGCGGATCGTGAAGCGGGTGCGCTGCTCGCCCCGCGACACCGAGAACCAGAACTTGATCAGGTCCACTCCGTCGTCGACGAGCATCCGCTCGAACGCGGGCGCCTGCCGCATGAAGCGCCGGTACTCGTCGTCCGTGCAGAAGCCCATGACCCGCTCGACGCCGGCCCGGTTGTACCAGGAGCGGTCGAACATGACGATCTCGCCCGCGGTGGGCAGATGCTCGACGTACCGCTGGAAGTACCACTGGCCGACCTCGCGCTCGGTCGGCTTCTCCAGGGCCACCACGCGGGCGCCACGCGGATTGAGGTGCTCGGTGAAGCGCTTGATCGTGCCGCCCTTGCCGGCCGCGTCACGCCCTTCGAAGACGATGACCAGGCGGCGCCCGCTCTCCTTGATCCAGCTCTGGAGCTTCAGCAGCTCGATCTGCTGGAGCCGCTTGTGCCAGTCGTACTCCTTGCGCTCCATGCGTTCCTGGTACGGATAGTTCTCCCGCCAGGTGTCCACCGGGCTGCCGTCCGGTCCGATCAGCACCGGGTCGTCGTGGTCGCTGTAGTCGACGGTCAAGCCCGCCAGCAGTGCTCTCATCGTGTCTCTCCGCCTTGGTCTCGGTGGAACTGCGGCAGGATCGGACGGTTGCCGCGCGCGACCACGGCCGCGCGGGCCGGGAAGCGGATCCCGGCCGGTGTGAGCCCGAGGGCGTGAGGGCCGTCGTCGTCCCTCGCGCGTGCGGTCCCGACCTGAGGACTACCCAGGACTCCGGGCGCGAAGCGACGACCACGGCGAAGGTGGCTCCGATGCTCACCGCTGTGACCTCACCGAGTGCGGTCCAGCCCGGTTCCATCGTACGAAATTCTTTTCGATTACGGCGGCGGTGCCGACGCTCAGCCGTGGACCGGGTGGCGGAACTGGAACGCCAGGCGTCCGTCGGCCTCGTCCCCGATCCGGGTGAGGACCTCGTCGAGCGCCATGAACTCCTCCCACACCGCCCGGCCGCTCGCCTCGGCCAGTCGGGCCACGACGAGCTCCTCCAGCTCGGTGACGCGCTTGTTCTTCCAGATCTTGTCGGCGAGGCTGACCATCAGGTCCTCCAGGCCGATGTGCGGCAGTGTCCATGACGCGTGGGTCGCGGCGAAGCGGGCCTGCTCCGGGCCGAAACCGTGCGCGAGCAGCAACGTCCGGCCGGCCTCCTCGTGGGCCGAGCCCGGCCCGGAGAGTTCGCCCGGGTGCACGGTCTTGCCCATGTCGTGGGTCGCCGCCCCGAAGAGCACCGCCTCCCGGTCGAAGGTCACCGCGGGACAGCACTGCTCCAGCCAGTCGACCAGCTGATGCGCGACGTCGTGGACGGCCCGCAGATGGGCCGCGAGTCGCGGTGGACCTCCGAGGTACGACAGCAGTTCGGCGACACGGTCCGGCAGGGCGAGCAGGGGCGGGTCGGCCTCGCCGGTCATGGCCCGGGTCAGCAGGGTGTGGGGCGACACCCCGTCAGGGTACTTGCGGTGGACCCCGGTTGTGCCGGTGCGAGCCCGCCCGCACCGGACGGCCGGGACCGGCTCACCGTCGCCGGCCCTACGCGCCGCCGCACTGCCCTGGCTCACAGCCAGGCCCTTGCCACCGGATCGGGGAAGCATCCGTATGTCCGACGACGAGACGGGTTCCATACAGGCCGAGTTGGACGCGGCGTACGCACAACGCGACTCGATAAAGCGCGAGTTGGGTGATCTGCGCACCCGGATCTGCCAGGAGCTCGGGATCGTACGCCGGGAGCCGGGTCCCGGCGGGCGGAGCGTGCCGGGTGTCGTGTCCGACCAGGAGATCGTGGCCGCGGTCGCCCGGCTGCGGGCCGAGACGGACGCCTTCCGGCAACCCGGCGACGGAACGCACCCGCAGTGGGCGCGGATCGACTACCTGATCCTCGAGGGCCGCAGGATCCAGGCCCTCCAGCGCATCCGTGACGAGTTCGGCGGCGGCATCCACGAGGCGCTCGGCCTGCTGGACCAGCGCTCCCTCCGGCTCCGGCGCGACCGGCCGGACGACTTCGTCGACGGCGACTGACCTTCGGAGCGGCGAGTTCGGCCCGCGGGCGGCGCCTTCACGCGGCGGTCGGACCCGGCGCGACGGAGTGCCGGGCCAGGGCAAGACCCCGGCCCGGCACGGCCTCACGACGCCGTCGGCTCCTGCTCGTGGGTGTCGTAGGGCCGCGTGATGATCTCCATGCCGTGTCCGGCCGGATCCATGAAGTACAGTCCGCGCCCACCGAAGTGGTGGTTGATCTCCCCGGGCTGCTTGCGGTGCGGATCGGCGTAGTACGTGATCCCGTCCTGCCGGATCCGCTCGAAGGCCGCGTCGAACTCGTCGTCCGAGACGAGGAACGCGTAGTGCTGCATGACGATCGACTCCGCCGGGATTGTGGCGAAGTCCAGGGTGACCCCGTTGCTGGTGGCCACCGGAACGAACGGTCCCCACTCGGCCCCGGCCTCGAGCCCCAGGATGTGCGCCAGGAATTCGGCCGACTCCCGGTTGTCCCGGGCATGGACGATGGTGTGATTCAACTCGACTGACATGTGTGGAATGCCTCCGTAAGGCAATCTCACAGGCGCCTCCATGCCTCACCCGGCCGGTGACCGACACGCGATGCCCTACTCGTGATCCTAGGCGGCCCCGCCCGCGGCGTCGAGGTCCGTCCCCGAGCGGTCCGTGACCGTGGCCGCTCGGGCGAGAACAAGGCATCCAGGCAGGTCAGACCGCCGTCCCGACCGCCGGGTCCGTCCGGGTCGCGTCCTGTACGACGCCACGGCGCCGGGTCGGCATCCCGAGGGTCGGGTTGGCGACGGCCCAGGCCGCGCCCTTGCAGACCAGTTCCTTGTAGACGGCGGCCGACCGCCCGGTCAGCGCGGCCCGCACGGCTCGGTCGTCGGCGGTGACGTACTGGATCAGGCCTTCCCTGCGGCCCAGCGAGATGCACTGGTTGAAGTAGCGCAGCGGCACGTTCGGGAGCTTTCCGCCGGTGAGGCGGGCGGCGATGGCGTCGGCCGCCTGCCACGCCATGGGGGTGCCCGAGGCGCACGACATCCGCAGCGGCTTGTCGCCGGGGCCCGTCGCCATGGCCGCGTCCCCGACGGCGTACACGCCGGGGTGCGAGACCGAGCGCATGGTCGCGTCGACCACGATCTGTCCCGTGTCGGTGACCTCCAGAGTGGTGGCCGCGGAGATCGGGTGAACGGCGAAGCCGGTGGTCCACACGGTGACCGCGGCCGGAAGGGACGTACCGTCGGCGGTGGTGACCCGGTCGGCCGCCACCTCGGTGACGGCGGTGTGCTCCTGCACCGTGATGCCGAGCCCGCCGACGACCTTGCGCAGGTGCCGACGGCCCTTGGGCGAGAGCCAGTCGCCGAGGCCGCCGCGGACGGCGAGGGCGATGTCGAGGTCCGGGCGGGCCTCGGCGAGCTCCGTCGCGAACTCCAGGCCGGTGAGGCCGCCGCCGACCACGACCACGGGCTGTCCGGCGTCCAGGCCGGCCAGGCGGTCGCGCAGCCGGAGCGCTCCGGGGCGGCCCGCGATCTCGTGGGCGTGCTCGGCCGTGCCCGGGACGCCCTGGGCGTTCCAGCCGCTGCCGAGGGCGTAGACGAGGGTGTCGTACCCCAGTTCCTCGGCGCCGTTCGCGCCGGTGACGGCGACGGTCCTGCGGTCGACGTCGACGCCGGTGACCTGCGCGAACTTCAGTTCGACGCCGGTGCCCTCGAACATCTCCTGGAAGGGCCGGGGCCTGAGGTCCTGGCCGGTCGCGAGCTGGTGCATACGGACGCGCTCGACGAAGTCGGGCTCGGCGTTGACGAGCGTGACGGCGACGTCTTCGCGGCGCAGCCGCTTGGCGAGGCGCCCGGCGGCGATGGCGCCGGCGTATCCGGCGCCGAGGACGACGATGCGGTGCTGCATCTGCTGGCTCCTGTCTTGAACGGATTCGCCACCTGAACCGGGCAGCCCGCCGTTTCCTGACAGGAACCTGTTGTGAAGCACCTCACATAGCGGTCGGGAGGTCCGGAACGCCGGTCAGAAGGCGGCGGGCAGCAGGGGATCGCCGTGGTCGGCGGCCGCCCAGTGCCGGGTGAAGCGTTCGAGTTTGTCGGGGTTGACCTGGTTGCGGAACGCGGCGATGCCGTCGGCGGTGATCTCCAGGCACATGACGCCGATGACCCGGTCGTCGACGACCGCCACGAGGGCCGGGCCGCCGTTGACGGTCGTGGCGTGGACCACCGGCGATCCGCCGACCAGGGAACGCTTGGCCTTGCTGGGCTTGAACAGCCCGCGCATGAAGGTCGCGACCGCGAGAGCCCCTTCGAACGCCTTGGCGCGGGCCGGCACCTTCCCGCCGCCGTCGCCGATCGCGACGGCGTCCTGGGTGAGCAACCGGACGAGCAGCTCGGTCCGGCCGCTGGTGGCGGCCGCGAGGAACTCGTCGATGATCCGCCGGGCGGCGGCCTCGTCGACCTCGGTACGGGCCTTGCCGTCGACGACGTGCTTCTTGGCGCGGTGGAAGATCTGCTGGCTGGCGGCCTCGGTGATGTCGAGGATCTCGGCGATCTCCCGGTGCGGGTAGGCGAAGGCCTCGCGCAGCACGTACACCGCCCGCTCGCCGGGAGAGAGCCGCTCCAGTACGGCGAGGACCGCGAACGAGACCGATTCGCGCTGTTCGGCGGTGTCGGCCGGGCCGAGCATCGGGTCCCCGGCGAGCAGCGGCTCGGGCAGCCACTGACCCACGTACGTCTCACGCCGTGCGCGGGCCGAGGTGAGCTGGTTGAGACACAGGTGGGTGAGGACCTTCGTCAGCCAGGCCTCGGGGACCTCGATCCGGCCGACGTCGGCGGCCTGCCAGCGCAGGAACGTCTCCTGCACGGCGTCCTCGGCCTCGCTCGCGGAGCCGAGCAGGCGGTAGGCGATCGCCGCCAGGCGCGGCCTGGAGGCTTCGAACCGGTCCACGTCGTTCATGGTCAGGGCCATGAGCTGGATCCTAGGGCCTGGTGGCACGCGGGTGACCGGCGGCGGGCCACCGGTTCACATCCCGGCTGTGCCGCCGCCGGTGAGGCCCGGGGCCAGCGCCGGGAACCAGAAGACCGCGGCGGCCAGGGCGATCGAGGCGGCCCCCACGGCCCGGGCCACCAGGCGGCCGGCCGGCGCGAGCTTCTCGGCGGTGATCACGACGGCCAGCGCCCCCATCGCCCACAGATTCATCACCCCGAAGGCCGCCAGCAGCACCATCAGGGCCCAGCAGCAGCCCAGACAGAAGGCGCCGTGGTGGGCTCCGGCCCGCAGATCGCGCGTGGTCCGCGGGTACGAGGCATAGCGCAGGATCAGCCCCAACGGCGAGCGGCACCTCGCCAGGCAGCGGTCCTTGAGCGGGGTGAGCTGGTAGAGGCCGCCGACCGCGAAGACGGCCGCGGCCACCGCCGACCGCGCCGTCGCGGGGAGGTCGGCCGTCCGGCCCAGGCCGGCGGCCAGCGCGTACGCCGGCAGTCCGGCCGCGGCCCAGACGAGCAGATAGGCGACGGTGAACACCGCCATGCGCGGCACCCGGTGGACGGTGATGGTGCGTGCGTACAGCGCGGCGACGGCCGCCGTGGCGGGCAGCATCATCGCGACCGTCATCAGCGTCCACACGGCAAGGAAGGCGGACAGGTCCAGACCCATGGTGCCGGACATCGCCCGCCTGCCGCCCCAGCGCGCCACCAGCCACACCCAGGCGGCGGCCGCCGCGACCAGCAGCAGCGCGGCGGGGCCCGGCCTGCGACGGACGGCGACCGGGCCACCGGTCACGCGGACCACGTGAACGGCGCCGAGTGCCCGTTGGCACCGGCGAAGTCCCAGGACCGGCCGTAGACGTCGGCTCCGGTGGCGCGGATGGACCGGGCGACCGTCAGATTGCTGTTCGCCGGGTGGAAGATGCCGGTCAGGCCCATCACGGGACCGTCCTCGCCGAACTGCGGGGCGACCTGGTCCTCGATCTCGATGTCGATGGCGTCCCCGACCCGCACGGCGTGGCGGCGGCCGTCGTCGCGGTAGTCGATGGGGACGCGCTCCACCCCGAGGACCTCGCCGACGAGCGGAGCGAGCGCCGCCATCGGTCCGCCGGCCTGGCCGGAGAAGACCTTGCCCAGGGCCTGCGCCTGGCCCTCGTCGGTCGACGCGTCGACGTACAGGGCCACCTGCCAGCCGCCCTCGGCCATCGCCTGCGGCGCGTCGATGAAGACGGCGACGCTGTGGTCGGAGACATCCACGCCGTCCACGTTCCCGGCGTCCACGTGGAACGCGAAGGTCACCTGACACCGCTCGTGGTCGGCCGGCGCGGCGAAGCCCGAGGTGGTGCACGGGCACACCACGTCGCAGTTGCAGCTCTCCAGGTACGTGCCGTTCAGATTCCAGGACATGGCTCTTCCTCCCTGTCGCATGTCCCCGTTCCCTGTTCCCTGTTCCCTGTTCCCTGTTCCCTGTTCTGCGTCCCCTCGCCGCGGGGCCCGGCCGGGAGGCCCGTCCCGGCCCCGGTGCCCCTCCTCACCACGCTATTCCCGACGGTCCCGGCTCGCAGATCCGCACTGATCAAGCGGCCGCTGCCGGTACGGATGGCCGTGGGCACTGTCAGTGGCGGCTGGCAGAGTGGGACGCATGACTTCGGTGACTGCACACGACTACGCCTGGATCCGTTCCTCCCCGGTGTTCCGCCGCGCGATGGACAGCGGGTACACCCTGACCGCGGCGCGGGGCGTCGCGCCCGATGAGGTGCTGCGGATCATGGGGGCCGAGCCGCGGGGCACCTGCGCGGGAGTGGAGGAACTGATCGAGCAGCAGGACGAGTTGCACGAGCCGATGGACTACTGGAGCGAATCCTTCCTCGCGGGCGCGTTCACCGTGCCCGGCGCGGACGGCGACTGGACCCTCGTCCTGCAGTTCGACAGCGGCATAGGAATGCAGCCGCGTTTTCTCGAGGCCCTGTCCGCGGGCGGACGTGCCGTGATGCACTCCAGCAACGGTGGCAAGCCCATCCACCTCTTCTACTGGTACGAGGACGGGGAGTGCCGTACCAGTTTCGAGTCGGCCTGGGCCAGGGACGGCAGCAGCCCCGACGAACTCAACCCCCTGCTGTGCGAGGTCGGTTTCGACGTCACTCAGGACGATGACGACACCCGTGTGCGCGTCGACGAAAAGGCCGGTGTCCTCGCTCTCGCGGAGCGGCTGACCGGTGTGCGGGTCACGGAGGAACTGCTGCGCGACGCCGAGTACCGGCTCGGGCTCGTGCCGGAGGAGCCCGCCGAGGAGTGGACCAAGGTCGTCGTCGACATCACCGACGCCCACGGCGAACGCTTCTACCGGGAATTCGCCCGCGAGGACATCGAGGCCGCCACGGCACGCGCCCGCGCCCGGGCCGAGGCACCGACGGCCCTCCCCGGTACGGTGTTCCCTCCCTCCGCCCCCTGACCTCGCGACGGCACCGGCCCGGGCCGGGAAACGGAAGGACGACATCTACGATGGCGACGGCGCAGCAGGTCCGGACCCTGGCGCTCTCCCTGCCGCGTACCGAGGAGGCGCTGGTACGGGACCAGGTCAAGTTCCGGGTCAACCGGATCGTCTACGTGGCGCTGTCCCGGGACGAGCTGTCCATGGGGTTCGCGTTTCCGCGGGAGGAGCGGCTCGCGCTGATCGCCTCGGAACCGGAGAAGTTCTTCATGCCGGCGGCCTCCGACGAGCGGTACAACTGGGTGCAGGTACGGCTGCCCGCGCTGGACGACGACGAGATGACCGAACTGGTCGTCTCCGCCTGGGCGATGGTGGTGCCCAAGCGCCTCTCGGCGGACCGGTTGGCCCGGTTGGACGTGAAGGCGGCGGGGCGGCGGAGCGAGTCCGTCGGCGCTCCCGAGGAGGACGGCACGTCCGACGGCTGAGGGCGACGTCCGCCGATCTTGTCGACCGGTAACCGCCCGTCGGCGCAACGCGGATGACAGGGTGTGAGCGTTCGCGTCCGCAGACCGGAAGAGAAGCTCTCGGCATGGCTGTCATCCACCACACCGTCCTCACCCCGACCAAGCTCGAACTGCTCACTTCCTGGCTGCCCACCCGGCCGTGGTACCGCGGCGGCACGGGTGAGCCGGACCTGGCCAAGGCCGGTGGTTTCCGGCTGGACGACCCGCAGGGCGAGGTGGGCATCGAGTTCCTGGTGGTCACCGATGCCTCCGGCGCGGACCCGGCCGCCTATCTGGTGCCGCTCACCTATCGGGGTGCCCCGCTCGACGGGGCGGAGCACGCCCTCGTCGGCACCATGGAGCACGGGGTGCTGGGGCGGCGCTGGGCCTACGACGGCTGTCACGACCCGGTCCTGGTCGCCCAGTTGCTGGCACTGATCGAGGGCCGGGCCCAGGCGCAGGACCAGAACGCCAGCGACACCGCCGACCGGGAGATCGTCCGCGCCTGCACGCACGAAGTCCCGCTGACGGGCGAGGACTTCAGCACGGCCGAGGACGACCGGGACGGTACCGAACTGTCGGCACCGCACGGTTGCGTCCTGCGTCTGCACCGCCTGCCGCGCCCCGCCCCGGAGGGCGGTCTGCCCGTCCCGCCGGGCGGCGCGACCGGCCATGTCGCCGGCGCCTGGCTCCTGCCGGACGGCACACGGGCCCGGGGGCTGTTCGCGGTCCTGCACGCCGACCGTCGTTCCTGAAGCGGCGTGCCCAGGGGGCCGGGGCGCGCACCGCGCCCCGGCCGCGGACCTCCGGGCGTCCGTGTGCGCGGACCGGCCCGGCTTCCTTCAGAGTTGGGTGGCCGGTTCCAGGGCCTCGACGGCCGCCGCCGCGGCGGCGGAGTCCTGACCGTAGAAGATGTCGATGTCGACCTCCTCGCCGCCCATGGTGAGCGTGTCCCAGGCGCCGCTGAGCACCAGCATGCGCAGCGTGCTGCTCTCCAGGGTGCCCAGGCGTTCCAGGATCGCCTCGTCGTCCGGCATGCCGGGCATGCGTTTCGCCAGTCGGGTGCGGATCCCGCGCAGCCGTTCCAGGAGCGTCGCGGTGTCCGCCTCGCGGTCGGGTTCTTCGGCGATCCCGTCGATGCCGTGCGCGATGATGTCCTTGATGGCCCAGGTGGTGCCCTGGTCGTCGGTGGTCACCATCGCCTTCCAGGCCCGGCTCTTGTGGCGGTACTGGAGCATCGACATGGCTGCCTCGTGGCGCAGGAAGTCCGCGTCCCGGAAGGGCTTTCCGTTCCATGCCGCGTTGAGGGACCGGGCGAGCGAGATCGCGGAGGCCAGGCCGCTGTTGAGTCCCCGGCCAGGCCAGAAGTGGATGGCGTTGGCGGCGTCGCCCAGCAGGAATCCGTACGTACCCGGAGTGTTGGCCGTGGGCGGCAGCAACTCGGCGGTGAAGCGCGGGCGTTGCACCATGTCCAGGCGGAACGAGGTGACCGCGCTCAGGTCTTCGGGCTCCACGCCGAACAGGCGCAGCCCTTCGCCCACCCGCTTCCACAGGGCCGAGCCCCTGATGAGCGCCGGGAGGAACAGGGTGCTGTGCGTGGAGCACTGGAAGTCGCCGTGTTCGTCGCGTGCCATCAGGCAGGGACGGGAGGCGATGCACTCCTCGAAGACACGGCGGACCGGATCGATGCCGACGACCTCCGCGACCTCCGCGTCCGTCAGACGCATGTTGAGGAAACCCTCGCCGCGCAGGGAGTTCAGCAGGAACCGGTTCTGCCCGACGGTCAGCAGTACCGCCATGGGATCGCTCAGGCCCGACTTCACGCGCAGGCCGAGGACCACGTCCTGGAGATGGCGGCCGTCCAGCGAGTAGATGGACTCGTCGGCCTTGCCGAACTTGGCGGCGAAGTGCTCGCGGGTGTGCGACCGGCCGCCGTCGCAGATCGCCAGTACGTGCTGGCCGGCCAGCGCGTCCTGCTGTTCGTCGATGCTGAACCGGGCGGGTACCAGCCGGATGCGGCCCCGCTTCTCGTTCGCCACTTCCAGGAGCCGGTCCTCGATGTAGGCGATCCGCATGTTGCGCGGGTGGTGATCGCCGATCGAGTCGGGGCCGGACGGCCACATCTCGGTGTAGTGGTCCGGGTCGAAGAGCCGGGCCTGTGTCTCCTCGGGCAGGCTGAGGTACTGGCGGCTCTGCACGGTCACCACCTGCTGGCGCCGCACGTTGCCCTGGCTCGCGTCCTTCCAGACGATCCTGCGGCCCTGCTTGCGCCACCTGCCGTCGTAGACGGTGATGCTCACCTGGGCCCCGAGGAGACGCTCCAGCAACAGCGCCAGGGACAGGCCGACGGGCCCTCCGCCCGCGATGGTGACCCGCAGCACGGGTCCGTGTTCGATCTCCTCGTCGCCGTGGGTCAAGGACCTCGGCAGGGAGAGCGCCATGATGGTCTCCATGGCGTCGGCAACCTCGAAGCGGAACGCCTGGTCGCCGATGGTGATGTCGTCACCGGGCTTGAGCAGTCGGGAGTCGATCTCCTCGCCGTTGACCAGGGTTCCGTTGCTGCTGCCGCAGTCGCGCAGCACATAGCCCTGGGTGTCGTCGAGGACGAGCTCCGCGTGGAAGCGCGAGACGCTCAAACTGGAGATGACGACGGTGTTCTCGGAGTTGCGTCCGAAGGTGACCCGGGTGCCGATCACCGGTATGCGTTCTCCGGCCAGCAGTCCTTCGTGCCCAACAAGCACCGGCGCCACAGCACTTCCTTCCAAGGGTTGACCACATTGCCGCTGCCGCGGTGCCACCGGAACGCACCACTGCGCGAGCAGGACCGGGCAGCGTGTGACGGGTAGGGCGGAGGAACTTCCGCGCGACGTAATTGAATTGTGAATGGTTCGGTTCTGGCGACAGGGTAGCGCCGCCTGACCGGTACAGATGACTCATCATGCCCGATTCCGAAGCCGTTCGGGAGAGGCCTTCCGACGACCGCGGAGTGGACCTCACCAGGGGTGAGTTGGCCATCCTGCTCCCCATGCGTCACTCCCGGACGCGCAGCGGAGCATGTCGCAGCGGATATCGACGAACAATGGCGAATTCCGCATCTTTTCGGGCAGTTCTACGGCTCGATTCCGACCGCCCGCACTCCGGAGGAACCGCCATGTACGCACAACCGCCGATCGACTGCGACCACGACGGCCGTCGACTCCGACAGGACTCCGACAGCAGGGCTCCGACAGCAGTACCTCAGCAGCACCTCAGCAGGGGCGAACACGGTCGAATGGATGTACGTTTGAACGTACTGGCTGCGTGACCGCCCGCGACGGCCGGGCCCACGGCGTCCGGTCCGCCGCCGGCGTACCGGAAGGGGCTCCGCATGACGTCGCAGCAGGCACCTTCGCACGGCCCGCGGACCAAGCGGGCACTCTGGCCCGTCCCCCTGCTGACGCTCTCGCTGGCGGCCACGGGACTGGGCGGCGCCGGAGTCTCGCACGCCGCGACCGCACCGGAGGGTCCCGCTGCGGCTGCCGCGAGCGCGACCTGCGCCGACAAGGTCTTCACCGCGATGTCGGAGTCACAACGGATCGGTCAGCTCTTCATGGGCGGCATCAACGCGGCCAAGCCGGACCAGAAGAGGATCCAGGTACTGCGCCAGTACCACGTCGGATCGGTGTTCCTTGCGGGGCGGAGCTCGGCCGGCACGAAGGCGACCAAGTCCCTCACCGACAGCCTTCAGGCGAAGGCCGACACCGTGTCCGGGCATCGCGTGGGCCTGCTGGTCTCCACCGATCAGGAGGGCGGCAAGGTGCAGGTGCTGTCCGGCCCCGGCTTCTCGACCATACCGAGCGCGCTGGTGCAGGGGGGCTGGTCCACGTCGGCACTGAGCAGCGCGGCCGCCGGATGGGCCAAGCAGCTCAAGTCGGCCGGTGTGAACCAGAACCTCGCGCCCGTCGCCGACGTCGTCCCGGCCAGCCTGGGCACGAACAACGCGCCGATCGGCCGGTACGGCCGCGAGTACGGCCACACCGCCTCGGTCGTGACCTCCCACAGTCTCGCCTTCGCCGCGGGCTTCACCCAGTCCAAGGTGCTGACCACGTTCAAGCACTTCCCTGGACTGGGCTACGTCCGCGGGAACACCGACACCACGGCGAACGTGGTGGACTCGGTGACGACGGCCAAGAGCGCGAGCCTCGCTCCGTTCAGCGCGGGCATCAAGGCGGGCGCGCCGTTCGTCATGGTCTCGCTGGCCAAGTACAGCAGGATCGACGCCAAGCACCAGGCCGTGTTCTCCCCCACCGTGATCAACGGACTGCTCCGCAAGACCCTGGGCTTCAAGGGCGTGGTGATCTCGGACGACCTCGGGAACGCGGTGGCCGTGAAGTCCGTGGCCGTGGGCAACCGCGCCGTGGACTTCCTGTTCGCGGGCGGGGACATGGTCCTGACCGTCGAACCGAACCTGGTCCCGACCATGGCCAAGGCCGTGCAGACCCGGATGACGCAGAGCTCGATCTTCCGCACCCAGGTGGACCAGAGCGTCCACCGCGTCCTGGCCGCCAAGCAGCAGGCGGGCCTGCTGTACTGCGGCTGACGTCGACGGCGGGTGGGGCGGGAACCGTGCACCGGCTCCCGCCCCCGGGTCCGCCGCCGACGGCCGGTGTCAGCTCGCCGCGGTGAAGGTGTACGTCCCTGCCGGCAGGTGATAGCCGGTCTCACCCACCGGGACCGCCTGGGGCGGTGCGACGATCGACTGCGGTCGCGAGGTGGGGACGGTCACGGCCGCGCAGGTGTTGACGGGTACGGTGACACGCAGTTCCAGTCGTCCGGCGGAGACCGACCAGCTGCTGGACGCGCTGCCGAAGGGCGTGTCGTACGTGCTCTCTGCGGAGGTCAGGCCGCCGCCGGGCCGCGGTGCGACGCGCAGGGAGGCGTAACCGGGACTCCCTGGGCCGAGACCGCCGACCTGGCGGTAGAGGAAGTCGCCGACCGAGCCGAGACCGTAGTGGTTGAACGAGTTCATGCCCGGGTCGTTGAACGAACCGTCGGTACGGATGCCGTCCCAGCGCTCCCAGACGGTGGTGGCGCCGTGATCGATCATGTAGCCCCAACCGGGGAAGCCGCGTTGCAGCAGGATCCGGTACGCGGTGTCGACGTGCCCGTGATCGGCCAGCACGGGCAGCAGGTTCTCGACACCGAGGAAGCCTACGCTGAGATGCCCGTTCGTCGCGGCGACCTTGGCGGCCAGCTTGTCCGCGGCCGACTGGACCAGGGAAGCCGGCAGCAACCCGAAGGCCAGGGCCAGCACGTAGCCGGTCTGGGTGTCACCGCGGACGGTCCCGTCGGCGGCGACGAAGCGCGTGGTGAAGGCCGACGCCACCTGATCGGCGAGCCGCCCGTAGGAAGTGGCCTCCGCCGTACGGCCGGTGGCCGCCGCCATGCGCCCGACCAGACGTGCCGACCAGGAGAAGTAGGCCGTGCAGATGAGGTCCTGCGCCGTGTCGTCGTTGACATTGAGCCAGTCGCCGAAGGTCTGCCGGTTGCGTATCAGGTCGCTGTCGGCAGTGCTGCGCAGATAGTCGACCCAGCGCGCCATCGCCGGGAAGTGCCGGTCGACGACGGCGAGATCCCCGAAGCGCTGCCACAGCGTGTACGGGATGATCGTGCCCGCGTCGCCCCAGCCGGCCGTGCCGGAACCGCCGATCACCGCGGGGGCGACATCGGTGAAGGCGCCGTCGGCCTGCTGGGCGTCCGTCAGGTCGTCGGCGAACTTGGCGAGGAGCGCGTGGGTGTTCAGGTTGAAGGTGGAGGTGGCGCAGAAGGCGGCGATGTCGCCCGTCCATCCCAGGCGCTCGTCGCGCTGGGGGCAGTCGGTCGGGATGGAGAGCATGTTGCTGCGCTCACCCCAGACGATGTTGTGCTGAAGCTGATTGATCAATGCGTCGGAGGTGTCGAACGTGCCCTGCTGCGCGGCGTCGGTCCACACCGCGCGTCCCGTGACGGTGCCGTCGTCCGGGCTGTACTCGGCCGGTAGGCCGCTGAGTTCGACGTACCGGAAGCCGTGGACGGTGAACCGGGGCTCGTACGTCTCGACGGCCCCGGTTCCGGCGAGGACGAACCGGTCGGTGGCCTGGGCGGCACGCAGGTTGGTGGTGTACAGCGTGCCGTCGGCGTCGAGGACCTCGCCGTGCCGGACGGTGACCGTGGTGCCCGCCTCGCCGCGGACCGCGATGCGGTTCCAGCCGGTGAAGTTCTGGCCCATGTCGAAGATCCACACCCCTGACCGCGGCTGCGTGATCGACACGGCACGGAACTCGTGCTGGACGGTGACACCGTTGTCGATCTGGGCGACCATGTGGGGTGCGGTCCCGTCGCGGACGACCGCGCCGGCCCAGCCGCTGTCGTCGAAGTCGGGGCCGTCCCAGCCGTCGAGGTGCAGACGCGCGTCGTACGTCTCGCCGTTGTACAGGTCGTCCGCCGTGATCGCGCCCGTGCTCACTCGCCAACTGCCGTCCGTCGTCACCAGTTGGGTACTGCCGTCGGTGAAGGTGATGTGCAGCTGCGCCGCGTACCACGGCCGGTTGCCGTAGTGCCGGCTGCCGGCGAAGCCCAGACTGCCGGAGTACCAGCCGTTGCCCAGCCAGGCGCCGAGGACATTGGCCCCCTGCCGGATCCCCGAGGTCACGTCGAACACCTTGTACTGAAGGCGTCTGGTGTAGTCGGTCCACCCGGGGGCCAGCACGTCCTGGCCGACCTTCGCCCCGTTGAGCCGGGTCTCGTGAAGGCCCAGCGCGGTGGTCAGCAACCGGGCGGAAGCCACCTGTCCGCCCACGGTGAAGCGCCTGCGCAGCAGCGGCGCGGGTCCGACGACGCGCACCCCGGACCCCCACGGACCGGCTCCGTACGAGGCGACCACGCGCGCGGCAGGCCAGTCGCCGTCGTCGAACCCGGGAAGCTGCCAGCCTGACGGCGCGCTCCGGTACGACCTCCACGACGCGTCGGAGACGACGGTCGGGCCGCCCGTCACCGTCAGCTTGGCGATGAGCGCCGCAGGCGACTCGCTCGTGTTGCGGCTCTCGATCGCGATCGTGTTGCCGCCGCTCCGGAGGTGGGCGGTGACGTCGACGAGGGCAGCGCTCTTCCACGAGTCGGTCACGCGCGGCGAGGCACTCACCAGGGTTCCGTTGATCCATACGTCCGCGGTGTCGTCCCCGGTGACGACCAGGGTCGCGGCGGCGGGCGCGCCGGTCAGTGCGAAGGTACGCCGGAAGCAGCGGGTCTCGACGGGACGTCCTGTCGCGGGATCGCCCTCGGGGTACCAGATCCAGTCGGCCCCGGACAGATCCGGATCCTCGGGCCGCCCGATGAACGCGGCACGCCACTCGTCGGCCGCGGCCAGCAGCCCGGTCTCGAACCACTGCCGCTCGCTCCACGCGCCCGTCCGGCCCTGGGTGTCCCAGACGCGCACCTGCCAGGAGTAGCGCGTCAGGCTCGCCAGACCAGGGCCGGCATAGGCGATGTCGATCTGCCGGTCCGACGGGACACGGCCGCTGTCCCACACGTCGCCGGTACCGGCGGCCGTGGCCGAGACCCGAATCTGGTAGCCGGCCTGCCGTTGTTGCCGCTCCGTCGAGTCGAGCCGCCAGCCGAACCGCGGCCGTGCGGTGTCGACACCCAGCGGGGCCGCGCGGTGTTCCACGGTGCAGCCGGCCACGCTCAACGGCGACGCGGCGGCGAGGTCGGGGGCGGCGACGCCGGAGTACCAAGGGGCGACACCGTAGGCACCCAGGTCGCGAACGGCGGGCCAGCTGCCGTCGCCGAAGCCGGGCAACTCCCAACCCTCGGGCACGTCCTTGCCCGCCGACCAGCTGCCGTCGGTGACGACGTCGGTCGTGCCACCGGAGGACTGGACGCGTACGCGCCCGATGACTCCCGCGGGTCCGCCTTGGTTGCGGCAGGCGAGCGCAAGCGTGTTGACCCCCGCCGTCACCGCCGGCCGCAGGTCCACGTAGAGGGCCCTGCGCCAGGAGTCGACGACTCTGGGCGATCCCGCCAGCGGCTTCCCGTTCAGCCATACGTCAATCGTGTCGTCGCCCGTGACGACGAGCTGCGCATCGCTCACATCGCCTTCGGCGACGGTGAATCCGGCACGGAAGTACCGGTGTCCCGCGGGGGCGACGGCGCGCGGATCGCCTTCCGGATACCAGATCCAGTGAGCCGGGGAGAGCCCGACGGGCGGCACCTGCGGTGTGCCGGTGGCCGCCTGCGCCGGGGCGGGCCAGGCACCGACGGCGCCCGCGGCGAGGGCGCCTGCGGCCAACGCCGATCCAGCACTGAGGAAGTGGCGTCGGCTGAGCGGGAGTTGGCGGCGGGGAGTGGGCGAGTCGGCGCCGTGGGGGGTGATGTGGCTGACCAACGAAGTACTCCTTCACACACGTGGTCGGGCGAAGCAGAACAGTTCGACTGTGCAGCGGACACGAACGGCATCGGCCTTTCCCGGCACAGGCGCGACGGTCGCGGCCGCCGGGTTCGTTGTCGTGCTGGTCGTGGTCGTGCTGATCGTGGTCGTGCTGTGCTGGTCGTGGTGGCCGTGGCGACGGCGAGGCGGTCGTCGATCCGAGGAACGCGTGCGCACGGTGAAGGCGACGGGATTGAAACGATTCAATTCATCAGTGCGATCGCACCATATGGGCGTTGCCGGAGGCGGTCAATAGGTTCGACGCGCCATTCGACACGGCATTCGACACGGCATTCGACACGGCACCACGCCCCCGCACCCCTGCCGCCGGACACGGCGTCGAACCCGAGGCAGGCACACAGAGCACTACGGCCTGCCCGGCGGATCATGCCGCAGACGCGGGGTGAGACATCGCGGGTTTTTGCGACTCGATCCGCCGGACAGGCCCTAGTCGATCAGCACCGCCAGTCCCGCGATCAGTCCCAGGACCAGGAGGTTGACCAGCACCGCGTACAGGATGCACAGCCAGCCCACGACGATGGCCACCAGTGACAGCCAACGGCCTTCCAGTTTCTGCCTCTTGGCGCGACGGCGCCCCAAGTGCCCGGAGACGATGGCGACAAGCGCGCAGACGATCAACAGGCCCAGGATCGGCACCGAGTACGTCACGGTGAGCCAGCCGCCCATGACGGAACCGCTCGCATAGACCACGGCGGCGAAGGCGGCGTAGACGCTGACGACGGCGGGCTTGTTGCGGGTCCGGTCGGCCGGTTGGGGTGGAGCGCTCATGATCGGAACGATACCGACAGGGCGGAGGCGTCCGTGATGCCGCTGTCTCGACTCCTCACCCATGGGCGCTTTCCGGCCGACCCGGCCGGAAGACGGCTTGCCAGTCGATCAGTTCACGGGAGACACTTCTACAGGACTGTAGATCGTGCAGGGAGAGGCAGGCCCGATGTTCGGCTTGAGTGAGCTGGCAGTGATTCTCGTCGTGGTCGTCGCGGTCCTGGGAGTCAAGAAGCTGCCCGAGCTGACGCGGTCGGCGGGCAAGGCCGCCCGGATCTTCAAGAGCGAGACCAAGGCGTTCAAGGAACAGGACGCTCCGGGCGGGGCATCCGGATCCGGCCAGGTGATCTCCGGCGAGGTCGTCGACCGGGACGGAGCACAGGGCTCCTGAAGGCGGGCCCGGTGCCGGGTGGCCGGACACCGGGCCGCGCGGTCGGATCAGGTCGCGCGGGCGAGTGCCGCGGCCCGGCGCAGGCTCTCGGTGACGGCGTGCGGGATGTCGTCGACCGGGAACAACACGTGCCGTACTACGCGTTCGGCGTCGACGACCAGGATCAGGCGCTTGTGACACAGGCGGCCGGCGGCACGGAAGGTGGGCAGTCGTAGCGCCGTCGTCAGTTGATGAGCGGCATCCGAGTGAAGGCCGTAGGGGATGTCCTCCGTTCGGGCGAACTCCAGCTGTTCGTGCACGGGTTGGGTGCTGACACCGCGCACGTCCACCCCCGCCTTCCGGAAGTCGGGCCAGGCGTCGCGGAATCGCCTGGCCTCCGGCGTACCGCCGACGGCACCGGGAATCTCCTCGCCCCACTCCACCCCCGCGCCCGGACAGGTGAACAGTACGGTCGCCGCGGCGTCCGGGGAGACGAGCGGCAGGTCCGCCCCGTGCGTGCCGGGCAGTATCAGGCCGTCGGGCAGCCGGGTGCCGACCAGTGCGTGGACACGGGCGTGTTCGGCGCCGCCCTCCCGCACGGTCGCGGTGAGACTCCCGTCGCCCAGCACCCATCGGTCGCCCCAGTCCTGCATCGCCGCGAGCAGCGGCAGCAGGGCCACGCCCGCGTCGGTGAGCAGGTACTCGTAGCGCACCGGTCGCCGTTGGTACAGGCTGCGGCGCAGCACGCCGTGGGCGACGAGACGGCCCAGACGTTCCGTCAGGACCTTGCGGGACAGGCCGATCTCGGCGGCCAGCGCGTCGAACCGGACGTGTCCACGGGCGACTTCGCGCAGCACGAGCACGTTCCACCAGTCCCCCAGGACCAGGGCGGCCTGCGCGATGCCACAGTTCTCGTCCGCGTTGTGCATCCTCATGCGCCCATAGTAAGTTCCTTTTCGGGACTCACTTTGTTTCTGGAGAAAACTTTCTGCCCGCGTCAGGCGGGCCCAGCATGAGGAGTTGCACCGTGACCGCCATCAGCCGGGTCGTCGCACGGGAGATCATCGACAGCCGGGGCAATCCGACCGTCGAGGTCGACGTGGAACTCAAGGACGGGTCACGCGGCCGCGCGGCCGTCCCGTCGGGCGCCTCCACCGGCGCCCGCGAGGCGGTCGAACTGCGGGACGGGGATCCGGCGCGGTTCCACGGCAAGGGCGTACAGCGCGCGGTGGACGCCGTGACCGAGAGCATCGCGGACGCCGTGGTCGGTCTCGACGCCGACGATCAGGCGACCGTCGACCGCACCATGATCGAACTGGACGGCACCGACACCAAGGCGCGGCTCGGCGCGAACGCCCTGCTCGGCGTCTCCCTGGCCACCGCCAAGGCCGCCGCGGCCTCGCACCACCTGCCGTTGTACCGCTACGTCGGCGGGGTCGACGCCCACCTGCTGCCGGTGCCGATGATGAACATCGTCAACGGCGGTGCCCACGCGGACAATCCGCTGGACTTCCAGGAGTTCATGATCGCCCCCATCGGCGCGGCGACCTTCGCCGAGGCCGTCCGGATGGGCTCGGAGGTCTTCCACACCCTGCGCGGCAACCTCGTCGCCGCCGGCCACAGCGTCAACGTCGGCGACGAGGGCGGCTTCGCCCCCGACCTGCGCACGGCCGAGGAGGCCCTGGACTTCGTCGTACAGGCCATCACACAGACCGGCTACAAGCCCGGCACCGACATCACCCTCGTCATGGACCCGGCCACCTCGGAGTTCTTCCGCGACGGCGTCTACGACTACACGGGCGAAGGCGTCCGCCGTACGCCCGCCGAGCACGCCGACTACCTCGCCGGCCTCGTGGACCGCTACCCGGTGGCGTCCATCGAGGACCCCATGGCCGAGGACGACCACGACGGCTGGCGCGACCTGACCGCCCGACTCGGCGGCCGTTGCCAGCTCACCGGCGACGACGTCTTCTGCACCAACGAGAGCCTGCTGCGCGCCGGAATCCGCGACGGCGTGGCCAACTCCATTCTGGTGAAGGTCAATCAGATCGGCACCCTCACCGAGACCCTGGCCACCGTCTCCACCGCCCACCGCGCCGGGTACACGGTCGTGATGTCCCACCGCTCCGGCGAGACCGAGGACACCACCATCGCCGACCTCGCCGTGGCCACCGGCTGCGGTCAGATCAAGACCGGCTCGCTGTCCCGCTCGGACCGCACCGCCAAGTACAACCAGCTCCTGCGTATCGAGGAGGAGCTGGGGACGAAGGCGCGCTACGCCGGCCGGGAGTTCCTGGGCCTGCGCCGATAGACGCCGCCCTCCCCCTGCACGCCTCGGCCCGCCGGACATCCGGCGGGCCGAGCTGTTGCCGCGGCGGGCAGAGGGCCCGCCGCGACGCGCGGGCGGCGGCATCGACACCAGAACCGACAACTTTTCTTTTCTTGACAACTCATCCTGTCGGAAGCATGCTGGAGCGGCAGCCGGGCATCACCGCGAACCGGACATCACCGGGAAACCGAGGGAATCTCATGCGCACCTTGATCAGCACGGCCTTCGTCTCGCTCGACGGCGTCGTGGAGGCACCGGGCGGCGAAACCGGGTACCGGAACTCCGGCTGGACCTTCAAAGACATCGAGTTCCTCCCTGCGGCGTTCGACATCAAGGGCCGCGAGCAGAAGGAGGCCACGGCGATGCTGCTGGGCCGGACCAGCTACGAGGCGTTCAGCCCGGTGTGGCCCGACATGGCGGAGTTCGCCGACTACAACGCCATGCCGAAGTACGTCGTCTCCACGACCCTCGCCGAGGACGGGCTCGTCTCCAACTGGGGCGAGACCACCGTCCTGCGCTCACTCGACGAGGTCGCCGCCCTCAAGGAGACCGACGGCGGCCCGATCATCGTCCACGGCAGCGCCTCCCTGAACCACGGCCTCTCGGACGCGGGCCTGATCGACCGCTACCACCTGCTCGTCTTCCCGCTGCTGCTCGGTGCGGGCAAGCGGATGTTCAGCACGACGGACAAGGACACCCAGAAGCTGAAGCTGGTCGAGCACGAGGTCTACGCCAACGGCCTGCAGAAGCAGGTCTTCGACGTGGTCCGCTGACGGCACCGCATGGCCGTCACCATGCGGCCGCCACCACGCGCCCGTCGGTCCGTCGCGGCGGGAAGACGCCCGGTGATGGGATGGACGGATGTTCTACGAAGACCTCAGCACCTACGCGTACACCGATGGCGACGACACCTTCTCCGACCTCGCCACCGGTGTGCGGTTCGTCAGCTTCCGGCCCGCCTACGAACGGCTCGACGTGGGCTGGCTGGAGGCCGGCCCTGGACGCAAGGGCGGGGCCCCGAGAGATTCACGGACAAGTTGCTGGAGATCCTGGCGGCCCAGCAGGTGAACCAGATGCTGGGCCTGCACTATTGCGACCTCTGCGGGGCAGCGCCCTTCGGCGACCACCCGTGGTTCACCCCGCGCCCCGGACACCACTGTGCGGCCGCGGGTACCGGCGAGATCCGTGTCCCCGGCCCGTCCGGCGTCGCCTTCGCCGCTCCACAGCTGATCGGACACTATGTGGCCGACCACGGCTATCTGCCGCCCCGGACGTTCTGTGACGCCGTGTTCGCCTTCGACCCGCGGCAGGCAGCCGCCCCCTCGTACCCCTGGATCGGCTTTCCCTGGATTCCCGACGGCGCGGAACTCTACGACGCCGGAGTCGAGTGACGGCGGCTGCGCGGGGAGGCCGTGCCGCTACCTCACCTGGAGGGTGTACGAGCCGGTCGCCCGGGCGGTCAGGCGCCAGCCTCCGGGCCGCTCCGACAGCTGGACGCCGGTGAGGCCGTGAACCGTGGTCGCCGGGCGGCTCGCGCCGGGGATCCACACGTCCAGGATGCCCTTCCCGCTGCCCGACAGCCGCAGGTCCCGGTCGGGGACGGAGGACTTGAGGGAGGTCAGACGGCCGGGAGCGCTGCGCGGGTACGCCTGGGACAGCGCCGTGATCTCGAAGGCCGGGCTCGCCAGCGGTTTGCCCTCGGGGCAGGTGTAGAGCACGACGCCGCCGCCCGAGGTGGTGGCCGCGGGGTCGTTCTGCGGATCACCGCAGGCCTTCTTCCACACCCAGATCGCCGAGCCGAGCATGTCCGTGTTCTGCCGTTCCAGGTACCGGTCGAAGCGCGCGCGGAAGTCCTCGGGCTCCCCGAACCATCCCCACTCGCCCGACCACAGCGGTGCCCCGTACGCCCGGGCGGTGCGCTCGGCGGTGGTGTAGCCCTGCTCGATCGAGGTCAGGGTGACGCCCAGTCCCTGGTCCATGGTGATCGACTCGCTGTAGAGGTGCGGCGAGAAGACGAGCAGTGGATCGTCGGCGAACCCGGTCGGCGGGGTGGTGTCGAAGCCCAGGCCCGACCAGAGGATCGAGGGCTCGAAGAACACCAGGTGGTGGAAGCCGCCGTGGGTCTTCGTCTCCGCGGCCCGGATCGAGGTGATCGCCTGCTGGTACAGGCGGCCGAGCAGGACCGAGGAGGTGACGCCCGGAGCGTTGCCGGGTCCCGGCTCGTTGAGGAGGTCGTAGCCGGCGACCGCGGGCTCGTCCGCGAAGATCTCGGCGAGGCGGCCCCAGGCGCGGGCGAACTCGGTGCCGACGCCGTCGGTGTCGTCGTAGAGGTTGGTGAACGCCTGCTGCACATTGGGCGCGAGGTCCCGGCCGAGGAAGCCGCAGGCCTGGGCGCCGTCGGTGCGGGTCGCCCACTCGGGTGCGCCGTCGTTGCCGAACTCCGGTGACGCGTTGGCGCGGCACCGCGTGCCCGGCGCGGCGCTGACGTACTTCGAGAAGGTGTCCTGGTGGAGGTCGAGGACGGTGTGGATCCCGTGGGCGGCGGCCTGGTCGACCGCGGTGCGCACCCGCGCGAGGTACGCCCCGTCGAAGACGCCCCGCTTCGGCTCCAGTGCCGACCAGGACAGGGCCAGCCGCTGGACGTCGAACCCGTACCGGGCCATCAGCGCGTAGTCGGAGTCCTCCAGGGGCCACACCGTGGGCTTGGCCGGGTCGGGCTGTCCGTAGTCGATGAGCTGGTTGACGTTCACGCCGCGGAGCAGCACCTGCCGCCCCGCGCTGTCGCCGATCACCGGGGGCTGCCCGTCCTGGCGCAGCACGGTCAGCGGCAGCAGCCCGTCCAGGTCGCGGCCCGCGGCCTGGGTCTGCGCGTCGACGAAGGCCATCGGCGTGTCCGTCGTGGCCGAGGGCAGGGTGCCGGTGGCGAGCGCCAGCACGGCGGCGACCGCGACGGGCGGCGCCCACCGGGCGACATGGGGGAGACGGCCGCGCTCGGCCGAGGGCTGCGTCCGGCGCCGCCAGGCCAGCTCGGCGACCCAGGGGACGCACACGACGCCTGCGCACGCGCCCGTGGTCACCCCCTCCGCGATGCGTACGAGCACGGACGCGACCGGGAACAGCGCCCCGCCGAAACCGTTCAGGACCCCGTCGAGGACCCACAGCGGCACGAACCCGAGGACGCCCGCCGCGATGAGCGTCGTCGCGAGCGACCACAGCGTCGCCCCGGTACGGGCCTGGGTCAGCCCGGGCGACACCACCCGGCGCCACAGCACGACACCGGCGGACACCGCCACGCCTCCGGCGACCAGCGTCGCCACCGCGACGCCACCGGGTATCGGGCCGGCGGCCCAGGCGAACACACCGGTACCCGCCTGGAGCGCCACGGCGACACCGGCGGGCAGCCAGGCGAACCCGGCGATGTGGTTGATGTCCGCGCCCGAATCCTCTGCGGCACGCTCACCACCCTCGACGCCCTTGTCGCCCTCGCCGGCCTTGCGGCGCAGGCGCCACACGCCGATCCGGTACGCCGACGCCGCCGGACCCGCGACCAGCGGCCCGAACGCGGCGTACTTCGCGCCGGTCAGACCGCACTCGGCCAGCAGCGACCCGATCGTGGGAATCAGGTGCAGCCCGTCCGGGCCGGCGATCGCGAGCAGCAGCACGCTGTAGACCAGCTTGGCCAGGAACGCCACCAGGATCAGACTCGACCAGACCGCGCCGAGGACCCAGCGCGCGCTCGCCCGGGGAGCGGCGCGCACCACCCGGTGGACGGCCAGCGCGCCGCCACCGATCAGGAGGGGCAGGAACACCACCGTGGCCCAGGCGGGGCTGGTGGCATTGCCGGGTACGAAGCCCGCGTCCGGCCAGTTCTCCGGGGCGAACAGTCCGGTGCCGTCGACATGGCCGAGGGCAGCACAGAGCACCGCGAGTACGACCGCGGTGGTGAGGGACGCGATGCGGGCAAGCCGACGGCCGCCGCGCTGATCATCGAGCATGGATGGAGAAGATAGAGCAGCCCGAAGACCTGCGGAAGGCCTGTGAGCAGGAATTTCTTCCGGCACGCGCGTCCTGACAGGTCTGGACGACATGCTAGGGGCGGGCTGCGTCCGGCTCCGGAGGGCGGGCCGCCGCAGGCGCCGTCCACGGCGTGTGGCATCCGCGTCATGTCGGACACCTACGGTGCAGCGGTCGCGCTGAGCGGCGGGGGTGGGCGCCCCCTCGCGTGCGTGAGACTGCGTGCGCCGGTTCGCCGAGGAGTGGACCGGCGTCCCGCTGCGCCCGGCGGACGGCTTCACCCGGGAGGGAACTGGGAGGAGCCGAGGCGGAGTTGGGCTTCGGACTGCGCGAGGACCCGGCCGGGAGCGTGGACCACGGCCAGGTGCGGACGGCCGAGGACGCCGGGGATGAAGGTGATCCCGGTGTCGTGGGCGGTGGTCGCCACGGCGGTTCGAAGCAGCCGCGGGTCCCGTAAGAGCTCCGGACGGACGTCCGGGGCGACGACACCGGCGTGCGGGCAGCGCGGCCGCCGCCGTCGACCGGCCATTGCGCCTCGCGCCGGTCGGCGGCGGCCGCTCGCTGTCTCACAGGACCCGGCGCCGACGCCCCAGCCAGGTCTGCGCGACGACCACCACGGCCAGGAAGGCACCGCTGACGACCTGCTGGTAGGCCGAGTCCAGCGAGCCGATCTGGTTGATGACGTTCTGGATGACCTTCAGCAGCAGCACACCCACGAGGGAGCCGCTGATGAAGCCGAAACCGCCGCTGAGCAGGGTGCCGCCGATGACCACGGCGGAGATCGCCTCCAGTTCCATGCCGGTGCCGAGGATGGTCACGCCCGACACCAGCCAGGCCGCGTTCAGCGCGCCCGCGAGTCCGGCGCACAGCCCGGAGAGGGTGTAGACCGCGACCTTCGTACCGGCCACCGGCACGCCCATCAGGGCCCCGGCGTCCTCGTTGCCACCGACCGCGTACACGTACTGCCCGAATCTGCTGCGCCGCAGCACGACCGCACCGAGCACGAACAGGGCCACGGTGATCCACACGGGCACGCCGATGCCGAGCAGCGAGCCCTGGCCGAGGGAGGCGAAGAAGGAGTGCTTGTCGACCAGGTACGTCGTCGAGCCCTCGTCGGTGATCGCCAGGAGCAGGCCCCGGGCGCCCAGCATCGCGGCCAGGGTGACGATGAACGGGGCGAGCCGGACCCGTGCGATGAGCAGTCCGTTGACGAATCCGATCAGCCCGCACACGGCGAGCGGGAGCAGCAGGGCCACCGCGCTGCCGTACCGCGAGCCCCAGGCCGCGAGCACCCCGCCCAGGGCGAACAGCGAGCCCACCGACAGGTCGATCCCGCCCGTGACGATCACGAAGGTCATGCCGAGGGCGACCACGGCGAGGAACGCCGAGGACAGCGCCATGTTCTCCAGGTTGTCGCCGGTCAGGAACGTGTCGAAGCTCAGGGACGCCACGGTCATGGCGATCACCAGGGTCACCAGCGCGCCGTGCTGCTGGGCGAGGGCGCCGAGCCGGTCGGAGCGGCTCGCGCGCGGGGGTCCGTCCCCGGCGGGGTCGTCGGTCGTGACCGGCACGCCGGCCTCCTCGGTGTGCGCGGTCATCGCCTGCCTCGTTCCCGGGCCGCGTAGACGGCGAGGACGATCACCACGGCCTGGGCGATCTGGGTCCACGACGGCGGAAGGTCGTGCTTGATGAGGGTGGTGGTGAGCAACTGGATGAGTACGGCGCCCGCGACGGTGCCGCCGATGCGTACCCGGCCGCCGCTGAGCGGGGTGCCGCCGACGACCACGGCGGTGATGGCGGACAGCTCCATCAGGGTGCCGAGGGAGGTGGGGTCGCTCGCGCTCAGGCGGGCGGTGGCGAGGATGCCGGCGACGGCGGCCAGCGCGCCGGAGCAGACGTAGACCACCACGAGGACCCGGCTGACCGGGAGTCCGGCGAGCCGGGCCGCGGGGCGGCTGTCGCCGATGGCCAGGACCTGGCGTCCGAAGGTGGTGCGGCGCACCACGAACGCGACCAGGAGCGCGAGCGCCGCGGCGATCAGGACCAGGTAGGGCACGCCGAGCACGTCGCCGGAGCCGAGCGCCGCCATGCCGGGATCACGTACGTCCTTGAGCTGTGGGAGCAGCACCAGGGCGAGGCCGCGTCCCGCGACCATGAGGGCGAGGGTGGCGACGATGGGCTGGACGCCGACGAAGGCGACGAGCGCGCCGTTGGCCACGCCGACCACGACGCCGCCGAGCACCGCGATCAGCGCGGCGATCCAGGGTCCGTAGCCGAGGTAGAGGGAGAGCAGCGAGGTGGACAGGGCCATCACCGAGCCCACCGACAGGTCGACGCCCTCGGTGCCGATGGCCAGTGCCATGCCGAGCGCGACGACGAGGACCGGGGCGACCTGGACGGCCTGGGTGCGGAAGTTCTCCGTGGACAGGAAGTACGGGGTGAAGGCGAAGTTGAACAGCAGCAGCACCGCGACGCCCGCGTAGACGCCGTACTCCTGGAGCAGGTGCAGCAGCCGGGCGCGGTCGAGTGTGCCGCGCGCGAGTGCGAGGTCAGCCATCGTGTCCTCCGGCGGGTGCGGATGCGAGGGCGCGCATCAGGCCGTCCTCGGTGACGTCGTCGCCGGTCAGTTCGCGCACCACCACGCCTTCCTTGAGGACGATCACGCGGTCGCTGCCCTCGATGAGTTCCTCGGTGTCGGAGGAGATCAGCAGGACGGCGAGTCCGTCGTCGGCGAGTTCGTCGATGAGGGCCTGCACTTCGGCCTTGGCGCCGACGTCGATGCCGCGGGTGGGCTCGTCGAGCAGCAGTACCTTGGGGTGCAGGGCGAGCCAGCGGGCCAGCAGTACCTTCTGCTGGTTGCCGCCGGAGAGTTCGCCGACCTTCTGGTGCGGTCCTGCCGCCTTGATGCGCAGCCGCTCCATGAAGGTCTCGACGATCCGGTCGATGCGGGAGTCGTCGACGAGGCCGAAGCGGGAGAGCGCGGGCAGCGCGGCGAGCGCGATGTTCTCGCGTACGGAGAGTCCCGGCACGATGCCCTCGGCCTTGCGGTCCTCCGGCAGGAGGCTGATGCCGGCGCGGATCGCTGCGGCGGTGGAGCCGGTGCGTACCGGGGTTCCGGCGACGCTCACCCGGCCCGCGTCGGTGGGCAGTGCTCCGGCGATGGCCTTCGCGGTCTCGCTGCGGCCGGAGCCGAGCAGGCCGCCGAGTCCCACCACCTCGCCGGGCCGCAGCGCGAGCGACACGTCACGCAGTCGATGACGTACCGTCAAATTGTCTGCGCGTAGGACCGGTTCGGCGGTTGCGGTGTGGGAGCCGGAGAACTTGGTCAGGCCCTCCGTGCGTACCTCGCCGATCTCCCGGCCGAGCATCATGGACACCAGCCGCAGCCGGTCGAGGCCGGCCAGCGGGCCGGTGTGCACCACGCGTCCGTCGCGCAGGACGGTGACCGCGTCGCAGATCTCGTACAGCTCGTCTATGCGGTGGCTGACGTAGATCACCGCGACGCCGCGCTCGCGCAGCATGCGGATCACCCCGAACAGGGTGGCCACCTCGCGTGGTTCGAGCGAGGAGGTCGGCTCGTCCATGATGACGACGCGGGCGTCGACGGCCACGGCCCGGGCGAGGGCGACCATCTGCTGGGCGCCGACGCCGAGTTCGCGCAGCGGACGGCGTACGTCGACCCGGATGCCGAGCCTGCGCAGGGCCTCGTCGGCCTCGCGGTGCAGGCGTCCGAAGTCGATCAGGCCCAGCCGGCCGCGCGGTTCGCGGCCGAGGAAGAGGTTGCGGGCCACGCTCATCAGCGGGACGAGGTTGACCTCCTGGTAGATGGTGGAGATGCCCGCCTGCTGGGCCTGCAGGGGGGTGGCGAAGCGCACCGGCACGCCGTCGTACGACACCTCGCCCGCGTCGGGCCGGTAGACCCCGGTGAGGACCTTGATGAGCGTCGACTTGCCGGCGCCGTTCTCGCCGACGAGCGCGTGCACCTGCCCGGCGCGCGCGGTGAAGTCCACGTCGGACAGCGCGCGCACGCCGGGGAAGGTCTTGGACAGCTTGGTGACCGAGAGCACGTCAGTAGGCCTTGCCGAGGTCCGTCTGGGCGTTGCCCTTGGCGTAGGAGCTGTCCTGGATGACGATGTCCTGGCCGACCTTCTGGCCCTGGGTGAAGGTGTCGAGGGTCTGGAAGGCGAGCGGGCCGAAGCGCGGGTTGGACTCGATGACGCCGTAGATCCAGCCGTCCACGATGGCCTGGACGGCGTTGCGGGTGCCGTCGATGGTGACGATCTTGACGTCGCCGGGCTTCTTGCCCGCGCCCTTGAGGGCGTTGACGGCGCCGAGGCCCATCTCGTCGTTCTCGGCGTAGATCCCGGTGATGCCGGGCTTGGACTGGATGAGGTTCTCGGTGACCGACTGGCCCTTCTCGCGGGCGAATTCACCGGTCTGCCGGAACACGATCTTCAGGCCCGGGGCCTTCTCCTTGATGCGGTCCTCGAAGCCCTTGGTGCGCTCGGTGGTGACGTTGTTGCCGGCCGCGCCGAGCAGGATGGCGATCTCGCCCTTGCCGCCGGTCGCCTCGATCATCTGGTCGGCGGCCCGCTGCCCCTGCTGGACGAAGTCGGAGCCGATGAAGCTCACGTAGTCCTTGCAGGCGGTGGCGTTGATCTTGCGGTCGATGGTCACGATCGGGATGTGCTTGGCGGCCGCGGCGCGCAGCACCGGCTCCCAGCCGTCGGAGTTCAGCGGTGCGATGACCAGCAGGTTCGCGCCCTTGGCGATGAGGTCCTGGACGTCGCTGATCTGCTTGGAGAACTGCGACTGCGCGTTGGCGGTGAGCAGTTTGATGCCGCGCTTCTGCGCCTCGGCCTTGATGGAGGCGGTCTCCGCGATCCGGAAGGGGTTGGCCTCCTTCTCGGACTGGGAGAAGCCGACGGTGGCGCCCTTGAGGTCGAGCTTGCTGCCGCCGTAGGCGTCGATGGCGCAGGTGGGTCCGGAGTCGGTGCTCGGTGAGGCGACCTGCTGCCCGGCGTCGTCCTGCGTGGCGCTGGAGGTGTTCTTGCCCGAGTCGTCCTCGGACTTGGTGCATGCGGTCACGAGCGCCAGGCTCGTCACGAGGCCTGCTGCGAGGAGGTGGCGTGCGAAGGCGGGACGGGCAACTGCGGTGGTCTTCATGGGAGTCCCCCAAACGGCGCGGCCCCGGGGCGTGAGAGCGCTCTCGGGGAGGCTGGCTCTTGCGGTCAACTCGGCGTGCTCGTCGTTCCGGTGAGGTTTTTACATCGTTGGAAGGAGGCTGTAAACCCCCTCCGTTCGAAATCCCGTCAGCGTCGCCCCAGCGTGCTCTCCCGCTCAACCAGCCTGAATTCCGCGGTCAGTTCGCGTCCACCGGGCACTTCGCGCCCGGACAGACTGCGCAGCAGCGAGGCGACGGCCATCCGGGCGATGGCCTGCTTGTCCGGCGAGACCGTGGTCAGGGTGACCGCCCCGAAACGGCCCTCGGCGAGGTCGTCGAAGCCCACCACCGCCACGTCCCACGGCACCCGCAGTCCCCGCTCGTGCAGCACCCGCATCGCCCCGATCGCGATCAGGTCGTTGTACGCGAAGACGGCGTCCGGACGCACGCCCGAGTCGAGCAGCTGGGCCATCGCCCGCGCCCCGTCGTCGCGGTCCCAGCCGCCGACCGGCACCACCAGGCTGTCCGGGGCCGGCACCCCGGCGACGCCCAGCTCCTCGCGCCAGCCGGCCAGCCGCAGGTGGGCGGGCCGGTTCGCGGAGTCGGTGCGCGCGCCCAGGTAGGCGATCCGGGTCCGGCCGCGGCCCAGCAGATGACGGACCGCGCACCGGGCGGCGGCCACGTTGTCGATCGCGATGTGGTCGTAGGGCAGGTCGTACACGCGCTCGCCGAGCAGCACCAGCGGCACGTCGTCGGACCGGCCCTGGAGGTCCTCGGCCTCCAGCTCCAGCGGGCTGAGGATCAGCCCGTCGATCACCCGGGCCGGCAGGCCCTGGCTGACCAGGATCTCCTGCTCGCGGTCGCCGCGCGTGTGGTCGAGCAGGACGGTGAACTCGTGCTCGGCGGCCGCGTCGATCACGGCCCCGGCCAGTTCCGCGAAGTACGGGTTGCCGAGCTCGGGAACGGCCAGCGCGATGATCCCCGTACGCCCCTTGCGCAGATGCCGAGCGGTCAGGTTGGGCCGGTAGCCGAGCTCGTCGATGGCCGACTGCACCCGGGCCCGCATCGCCGGGGTGACGTGCGGATAGTTGTTCACCACGTTGGACACCGTCTTGATCGAAACGCCCGCGCGTTCCGCCACGTCCTTCAGGCTGACCCGCAAGGGATCTCCTCAGCGTCGATGGGCGCCGCGTCCTCGGAGCCCGTGCTGTGCCCCTGGACAGCGGCCGGGAGCCGTGCTCTCATGCCAACTGCCGTTCCTTCCAACGTTGTACAGACTGAAGCAACGAGCCGCCACCCTTCCTCAGCCAAGGAGGATCAGTGCGCACCAAACCCCTCAGGCAACGCCTCGCCCTGCTGCTCGCCGCAGCGCTGGGCGCCGCGGGACTCGCCGCGACACCCGTCGCGCACGCGGCCGACGACCCCGTCGAGGTCCATGGCCTCAAGGGCGAGTACTACACCCAGTCCGCCCCCGGCGCCTTCGACTTCCACCAGCTCAAGGCGACCGGGCTGGACCCGAACCTCGACTTCGACAACCTGGAGCCGCGCCTCGGTTTCGCCACCGGACAGTCGGACGACGTCAGCGTCCGCTGGACCGGCGAAATCGTGCCGGAGAAGACCGGCCCCACCACCTTCTCGATCATCGGCGACAACGGCTTCCGCCTCTGGGTCGGCGACACCCTGGTCATCGACCACTGGGTCGACGACTGGGACCGCGAACAGACCGGCTCGCCCGTCGAGTTGACCGCGGGCAAGGCCTACGACATCAAGGTCGAGTACTTCGAGCACTACGGGGGCTCCAACCTCCATCTGCGCTGGACCCCGCCCGGTGGCACCAAGACCGCCGTCCCGTCGTCCGCGCTGCGGCTGCCCGCCGGCTACGACTACGACGGCGCCACCGCCACCGCTGTCCGCGCGGACGGCCGCACCCTGCGGCTCGACTTCGCGCAGCCCCTCGCCGCTCCCCCGGCGGACCTCACCGACCACATCGACGCCGTGATCGGCGGCGCGACCTGGCCGCTCGGCGCGGCCCGGCTCGACCCCGCCGACCCCAGGACGCTCCTGGTCACGCTGGAACAGCCCGTCGTCGGCAACAAGGACGGCACCGCCTCCGGCCTCGCCGACGTCCGCTACGACGGCGCGGGCGGCCTGGCCGGAAAGGACGGCAACGTTGTCAAGTCTTTCTGGAGCAGCGGTGCCAACCGGTCCACGTACGAACTGCGCACGAAGTGGGCCGACGAGGTCTCCGCGCGCAACGCCCATCCCGAGTACCCGCGCCCGCAGTTGACCCGCAGCGCCTGGCAGAACCTCAACGGCTCCTGGCAGTTCGCCACCGCGCAGGCCGGGGAGCAGCCGCCGGTCGGCAGGAATCTCGGTGAGAAGATCCTCGTCCCCTACCCCGTCGAGTCACAGCTGTCCGGCCTCGAACGGCACGAGGACCGCATGTGGTACCGGCGCACCTTCACCGTCCCGGCCGGCTGGAAGATCGGCTCCGGCAAGCGTCTCCAGCTGAACTTCGGCGCGGTCGACTGGCAGGCCGAGGTGTACGTCAACGGCCACAAGGTCGCCGAACACCAGGGCGGCTACGACAAGTTCGGCGCCGACATCACCGACGCCCTCAAGCCGGGCCGCACCCAGGAGCTGATCGTCGGCGTCTACGACCCGACGGACGCGGCCGACGGCGAGAACCCGCCGGTGGGCAAGCAGCGCCTGGACCCGAGCGGCATCTGGTACACCCCGTCGTCCGGCATCTGGCAGACCGTGTGGCTGGAGCCGGTCGCCGCCGACCACGTCGACACGCTCAAGCTCATCCCGGACGTGGCCGCGGGCACCCTGACGATCGAACCGCAGGGGGTGCGCGCCGGACTGCCGGTCACCGCCACCGCGTACGCCGGGAAGCGCCGCGTCGCCACGGTCATCGGCCGCAGCGGCAAGGCGCTCACCCTGCGGATCCCGAAGGCCCACCTGTGGTCGCCGGACGACCCCTTCCTGTACGACCTGAAGGTGAGCGTCGGGCACGACCGCGTCGGCAGCTACTTCGGGATGCGCTCGATCACGGTGGAGAAGGTGAACGGCGTGCCGCGCACCGTGCTCAACGGGCAGCCGGTCTTCATGATGGCCACGCTCGACCAGGGCTTCTGGCCGGACGGTCTCTACACCGCGCCGACCGACAGCGCCCTCGCCTACGACCTGAAGATGCACAAGAAGATGGGCTTCAACTCCGTACGCAAGCACATCAAGGTGGAACCCGACCGCTGGTTCTACTGGGCCGACCGGCTGGGCCTGATGGTCTGGCAGGACATGCCCGCGATGACGGCCGGGGTGAACCCGTCGACCGCCGCCCGCGCCGAGTACGAGCGCGAGATGAAGCAGATGATCGACGAGCACATCAGCAGCCCGTCGGTCGTCATGTGGGTCACCTTCAACGAGGGTTGGGGCCAGTACGACATGGCCCGCATCGCCGACCAGGCCAAGGCCTGGGACCCGACCCGACTGGTCAACAGCATGTCGGGCATCAACCTCGGGGCCGACGGAGGCACCGGCGACATCATCGACGAGCACGGCTACCCCAGCCCCGCGCTGCCGCCCCATCCGGACGGCCGGCGCGCCCTGGTCAGCGGCGAGTACGGCGGCCTGGGGCTCGCGGTACCCGGTCACGCCTGGTCGGTCCAGCAGTCGTACGTCGACGTCGACCCCTCGACCTACACGGACGACTACCTCCAGAAGCTGGCCGAGGTGCACGCGCTGGCCTGCCGGGGCGGCAACGGCGCCGTCTACACCCAGATATCGGACGTCGAGGGCGAGCTCAACGGCCTGCTGACGTACGACCGCAAGGTGGTCAAACCCGATGTCGAGCGGCTCGGCGCGGCCCAGCGGGCGCTGATCGCCGACGCCTCGCGGGCGACGCCCGCCGGCTGCGCCTGACCCGGTGACGGCTCTCGGCGGACGCCTCCCCGCGACCCGCCGAGAGCCGTGCCGGTCCCCGTACGGGTGCGGTCCGCCCGCCGCTCACGGGCGGCGGACGGACCGCGCCACCGCCCGGCCCGTGGGCCCGGCGGTCTCACGGCCCGGCAGTCCAGCAGTCCGGCGATCCGCCGGGCCGGGAGGCGGCCTCAGCCGACTCTCCCCGTTCGCCCCTCCCTCCACCCCCCACTCCCGACTGGAGAAGTCGTATGGCCATCGCCCGGCGACAGTTATTGCAGACCGGAGGCCTCACCGTCGGCGCCCTGGCCGTCGGCGCCCTGCTTCCGGCGGCGCCCGCGGTCGCGGCGGCCGGTCTCGCCCCGGACGCCTTCACCCGGCTGCCGCCCGGCAGCATCAGCGCCCGCGGCTGGCTCGCCGGCCAACTACGCCTGCAACTGGCCGGACTGTGCGGCCGCTACGCCGAACGCTCCCACTTCCTCGACCTGTCCACCAGCGGCTGGGCCCACCCCGAGCGCGACGGCTGGGAGGAACTCCCCTACTGGCTGCGCGGCTACGTCCCCCTCGCCATCGCCACCCGCGACTCCACCGCCCTCGCCACGGCCCGCCGCTGGATCGACGCCGTCCTCACCACCCAGCAGAGCGACGGTTTCTTCGGCCCGCGCGCCCTGCGCACCGCGCTGAACGGCGGCCCCGACTTCTGGCCCTTCCTGCCCCTGCTCCAGGCGCTGCGCACCTACGAGGAGTACGCGCACGACACCCGGATCGTGCCCTTCGTCGGCCGGTTCCTGCGCTTCATGAACGCCCAGGGATCCGGCGCGTTCGACTCGAGCTGGGTGTCCCTGCGCTGGGGCGACGGGATGGACATCGCGCTGTGGCTGTACCGCCGCACCGGTGAGGCCCATCTCCTCGACCTCGTCGACAAGATGCACGCCTGGGGCGCCGACTGGACCGGTCCGCTGCCCAGCGCGCACAACGTCAACATCGCCCAGGGCTTCCGGGAGCCCGCCCAGTACGCCCAGCGTTCCGGCTCCGCCGACCTGACCCGGGCGGCGTACCGCACGTACGACCAAGTCCTGGGCGGCTACGGACAGTTCCCGGGCGGCGGATTCGCGGGCGACGAGAACATCAGGCCGGGATTCGGCGACCCGCGGCAGGGCTTCGAGACCTGCGGCATCGTCGAGTTCATGGCCAGCCACGAGCTGCTGACGCGGATCACCGGCGACCCGGTGTGGGCCGACCGCTGCGAGGAACTGGCGTTCAACCTGTTGCCCGCCTCCCTCGACCCCGACGGCAAGGGGGTGCACTACGTCACCAGCGCCAACTGCGTGGACCTGGACGACGTCCGCAAGACCGAGGGCCAGTTCCAGAACGGCTTCGCCATGCAGTCGTACCAGCCGGGCGTCGACCAGTACCGCTGCTGCCCGCACAACTACGGCATGGGATGGCCCTACTTCAGCGAGGAGCTGTGGCTGGCGACCCCGGACGGCGGGCTGGCCGCCGCGATGTACGCGCCCAGCAGCGTGACGGCGACCGTCGCGGGCACGGCGGTCACCGTCACCGAGGACACGGACTACCCGTTCGACGAGACCGTCACCCTGACCCTGTCCACCCCGCGTGCCGTCGCGTTCCCGCTGCTGCTGCGGGTACCGGGCTGGTGCGCGGCGCCCGTGCTGCGGGTCAACGGCGCGGCCGTCGCCGCCCAGGCCGGGCCCACGTTCGTACGCGTCGAGCGCACCTGGCGCGACGGCGACCGCGTCACCCTGACCCTGCCGCAGCGCACCACGATCCGTACCTGGTCCGCGAACCGCGACGCGGTGAGTGTCGCGCACGGCCCGCTGACCTACGCGCTGCGGATCGGGGAGCGGTACGACCGGTACGCGGGCGACGACACCTTCCCCGAGTACGCGGTCCACGCCACGACACCCTGGAACTACGGTCTGGTGCCCGGCACTTCACCCGTGCTGCACCGGGCGTCCGGGCCCCTCGCGGCCAACCCGTTCACGCTCGGGACCACTCCGCTGACGCTCACCGCCCAGGCTCGCCGGGTCCCCGAGTGGGTCGCCGACGACGAGCACGTGGTCGCCCCGCTGCAACAGAGCCCGGCCCGGGCCGCGGGGGCGGTGGAGCAGGTGACGCTCGTCCCGATGGGCGCGGCCAGGCTGCGGATCACCTCGTTCCCGACCGCCTCCCCGGACGGCCGTCCGTGGGTGCCGGAGCCGTCGTACCGGCGCATCCTCAACAAGCACAGCGGGAAGGTGCTCGGGGTCGACGGGATGTCCACGGCGAACAGCGCGCGGGTGGTGCAGTTCGACGACAACGGCACGGGGGACCACGCCTGGCAGTTGATCGACAAGGGCGAGGGCTGGTGCCTGGTGCGCAACGGCCAGAGCGGCAAGGTGCTCGGCGTCGACGGCATGTCGACCCAGAACAGCGCCCAGGTCGTGCAGTACGAGGACAACGGCACCGACGACCACCTGTGGACCCTGGTGGACCGGGGCGACGGCTGGTTCCTCGTGCGCAACCGGCACAGCGGCAAGGTCCTCGGCGTCGACGGCATGTCGACCCAGAACAGCGCCCAGGTCGTGCAGTTCGACGACAACGGCACCGACGACCACCTGTGGCGGCTGCTCTGAACGGACGGCGTCCTGTTCTCCTCCCGTCGGTGGAGAACAGGACGCCGTAGGCTCCCGGTCGGCGACATCCCCGCGATCGGCGCCGGTGTGCGGGTCGGTCGGTGGAACACGATGCCCCCTGTCACCGGTGATGCGCGTGGGTTGATCCGCATGCAGACTGGCCGTAGAGGTCCGACAGTGCTGCGACGGCGCGGACCCGGTCCGCGCCACCGGAGCGAAGAGGTCGCCACGACCTCGAGACGCCGGAGGTGTCCATGTCCCGTCCATCGATCTCCCGCCGGGTCAAGCTCGCCCTGGCGACCGGTACCGCCCTGCTGCTCGCCTGGGCCGTGCCCACCGCTGCCTGGCCCGCCTCAGGCGATGTACAGGTCGTACTCGGCCAGCCCGGGGAGGATTCCATCCTGCTCGCCCCGCGACTGGTCGTGAACAACCCCCAGGACGGCCACTGTTACACCGTCCTCGAGCTGTTCCCCAACGCTCCCGAGGGCAATTACTTCCGTTCGGTGGGCAATTACACCATCAGGCCCGTCTCCGTGTACGAGAGCGGCAACTGCACCGGGACTCCGTACGGCGGGTCGGCCCTGTCGTACGCCATAGGTGTGTCCGGCGCCCCGCTCCACTCCTTCAGGGTCGGCTGAGTTCCTCCGCAGGACGTCCGGACACGACTCCCGCATCCCCGGGTCACGGTCGCAGGCCCGCGTGCCTGAGCGTGACCTCGGACAGGGCGGTGATGACCTCCTGGTCGCCGCGGCGCCAGGCGTCCGCGAGACCGCCGGGCGGTGCGGGGATCGCGGCGAGCGCACGCTGCGGCCCGGTGAGGGCGCGCAGGGCGAGCAGGTCCGCGCCGCCCGGCGCGTCGAGCAGCCGGCGGGTGGTGGCGCTGCGCCTGATCCAGTGCAGCCGCGGCGGGAGCCACAGCACCAGGACGAACGCCACCGGAAGAACGATCAGGGCGACCGCGGTCAGTGTGGCGACCTGGCCCACGGTGTCCTGCAACGACCGGCCGGCGTCGGACAGGCCGTTGCCGGCGTCGGCGGCGGCCAGCAGCGGCTGTTTCAGGGAGTCCCCGACGAACGGCACCTTCGCGGCCGCGTCACCGGCGTCGTTGAGACCGCCCGCGAGGGCGTCGCCCGCGTCCTGTGCCTTCTGGCCGGGCTCCGCCAGCAACATGATCACGTGCCGGACGGCCAGGGCGAACCACACCGCGGCCGTGATCAGGACCAGTGCGACGAGGTCCGCGAGCACCTGGCGGCTCCGGCGCACTGGGGTCTGGGCGTAAAGACGCATGCGTTTGCTCCTGTTCCGGCGGTGGCAGCGGGACGGGCCGGCTCCGGCGGGGCGGGCCGGGCGGCCTCGGGCGGTCGCGGTCGCGGTGACGGGATCGGGCCGGTGGCCCGGCCGTACGTGAGCCGAGCGGTGGATTCGGGGCACGGGTGTCCGCGTCCGCGAGCCGGGGCGGTCGAGCGGTCTTGCGTCGGATGCCGATGGATGGTCCCGGGGGTGGTCGGGAAGACTCCTCGGACCATGGTGGCATTCCGTCCCAGCGGCCGGAAGTACGGCGCCCGGGGCTGATCCGCGGCACGCGGGGTGGATGCCCGGCCGGTTCGGGCAGGCGCAGCGGCGACGAGCCGGGTGGCGCCGTGACTACGACGACGGGTGCGCCATGGTGTCGCCATGGTGTCTCCGTAGGGGAGCGTCCGTGGCGGTCGGAGGGGGACGCGGGGAGACACGACAGTGGCCGTGTCGCCGTACCCGCCCTGCGGGCGTGCCTCCGCTCCCGGCCGACGGCCGCCGTGACCCGGCCGTGGCCGGTGCCCGGACCGCCGGGTCCGCGGCGGGCTCCGACGGTCCCGGTCGCCTCGCGAGGCCGGGACCATCGGCCCGGCAGATCGTGTCCTGTGGCCCATGACGTGCGGCGACGGCGGGACGACAATGGAGGTGCGACGCCGGGAGGACGGGCGCGCGGCCCGGGTCCGGCGGTCGCCTGGAAGTGGGTGACGTGATGTTCTGGTACGGCCATGATCCCGGCGGCTGGGGCTGGTTCGGCATGTCGGTCGGCATGATCCTCTTCTGGGCCGCGCTCATCACCGTCGGCGTTCTGCTGTTCCGTGCCCTGTCCCGGCCGTCCGGCTCCGGGCCGACGGGCCATCTCCCCCCGTACCGGCCCGGTCCCGAGCAGCTGCTCGCCGAGCGGTTCGCCCGCGGGGAGATCGACGAGGACGAGTACCACCGCCGTCTGGACGTCCTGCGCGGCAGCGGCGGTACCCGGCTCGACAAGGCCTGATCCGGCGTCCGCGCGGGTGTCCGCCGAGGCGCCGGGCACCGCCGTCCGACGGTCGCGCGTGGCCCGGTCCCCGGTGCCATAGTGGGAAGAGCGCACAGGTGGAGGTGGCGGGAGTCGCCTCCTCGTGGACGAACGGTCGGCCCTGGAGGGAGGCGGGTCCGTTGTCGGTACGCACACTCGACGCGAAGGTCGTGACGGCCCTGGTCGCGGACGCGACGGCCGCGCCCTCCATGCACAACGCCCAGCCGTGGAGGTTCCGCTTCCGACGCGAGGACAGCGCCTTCGAGGTGTACGCGGACCTCGACCGCGCCATGCCGCACACCGACCCCACCACCCGCGCCCTGCACCTGGGCTGCGCCGCCGCCGTGTTCAATCTGCGCGTGGCCGCCGCGCACGCGGGCTGGGAGCCCGTCACCCGGCTGCTGCCCGATCCGGCGGACCCCAACCTGCTCGCCGAGGTACGGCTGACCGGCCCCACGGCCGCGGACAGCGACCTCGCCCCGCTGTATCCGGCGATCCGTCGCCGCCGCACCAGCCGTCACCCGTTCACCGACGAGGAGATACCCCAGGCCGTCAAGGACACCCTGAGCGGCGCCGCCGTGCTGGAGGGCGCCCAGCTCGTCTTCCCCGGGGCCTGGCACGTCCGGACGCTGCTGCGTCTGGTCCAGGACGCCGAGGGACGCGATGACAGGGACTCCGCCGCCGCCGAGGAACTGAGCCACTGGACCCGCGTGGGCGCACCGGCGGCCGGACAGCCGAGCGACGGGGTGCCGGAGGAAGCCTTCGGCCCGCGCAAGCGCTTCGGCCGGGCCCCCGTGCGTGACTTCGCCGGCCGGCACCCCGTGTCCGGCCGGGAGACCGCCGTGTTCGAGGAGACACCCCAGCTCGCCGTTCTGGGCACCCAGGACGACCGGCCGCAGGACTGGCTGGCCGCGGGCCAGGCGCTGGAGCGCGTACTGCTCCGGGCCACGCTCGACGGGCTCGCCACCTCGCTCACCTCCCATGCCCTCGAATGGCCCGAGCTGCGCTGGACCGTACGCGACCCGGAGTCGGCGATGGGCTACGTCCAGATGGTCCTGCGGCTCGGCTACGGCCCCTCGGGGCCCGGGACGCCCCGGCGCCCCGTGGACGAGGTGCTCGACATCGAGTGCGACTGACGGCACGGCACCGGCCTCCGTCTTATAAAGCTGCATCGAGCCGAATCGAGCCGAGGAGGAGAGCGATGTCGCATACATCGGAATGGAAGGTCCTTATTCGTCTGTACGAGGACGACGCGGGAACGACGAAGGCGGAGCTGCTGCTGGACACCGGCGCGGGCGAACTCACCGCTCTGGGGACCGCGCACTGCAATCCCGCGGACGAGGACGTGCCGCGGATCGGCGACGAGCTCGCCACGGGCCGGGGTCTGAGCGACCTGGCACGGCAGTTGCTGAAAGCCGCCGAGCAGGACATCCAGGACATCGGCACGCCCCGGCCGGAAGACCGGCAGATCGCCGGGTGGCCCGACTGACCGGCGGCGGGCACCGGCCCCGGAGCCGCGGGTGTCCGGGGTGATCAGCTCCTGCGCACCGCCGCCGCGCGCGGCACGTCGGAGACGGCACCACACTCAGGGAAAGGCGGCGTCATGAGGGCTCACGTCGGCGATCGGCTGGTCATCGACAACGTGACGACCGAGGGCACCAGACGCGACGGCGAGATCGTGGGAATCCACCACGACGACGGGACACCGCCCTACGACGTGTGCTGGTCGGACACGGGCGAGGTGACCCTGGTGTTCCCCGGGCCCGACGCGCACATCCGTCCGCTCGAACACGGGCAGCCCGCGAGCGTTCGGGACCCGCACCCGGCGGACGGGGACGTCACGACGGCCGGGGACGTCACGGCGGCCGGGGACGTCACGGCGGCCGGGGACGTCACGGCGGCCGGGTACGAGGCCGCGGCGCTGCGGGTTCCGCGCCCCGGTGACATCGGTCGACGCGTGATCGTCGAACGCAGGAGACGAGGGCTCAGCCGTGAGGAGACCGCCCGCCGGGCCCGGATGTCCCCCGCCTATCTGCGGTACCTGGAGGAACAGCCCGCCGACCCGGGAGTGGCCAGCCTCATCAGGCTCGCCGACGCACTGGGCACCACGGTGGCCTCCCTGCGCGGAGCCGACGCGGAGCTGCCACCCGGCCAGGGCCACGCCCTGCTCCATCCTCGGCTGCGGGACCTCGACACGGAGGAATGCCGTGCCTTGCTCTCCACCCACGGCGTGGGGCGCATCGCGGTGTCGGCACCCGACGGCCGCCCCGCGGTCGTCCCGGTCAACTACGCGGTCGTCGACGACGCGATCGTCTTCCGGACCGCGCCGCACTCCACTCCCGCGGCGGCCGTCGGGGCGGAGGTCGCCTTCGAGGTCGACCACATGGACGAGGCCCTGAGCAAGGGCTGGAGCGTCCTCGCCGTCGGTCCCGCGAGCGCCGTGACGGCCCCCGACGCGGTGCGCCGCCTCACCGAGCTGGCCCCCAGCACGCCGTGGGCGGGCGGCGTACGCGAGATGTGGGTGTCGATCCGGCCCGAACGCCTGACGGGCCGCCGTATCACCGCGGCCCCCGGATGACGGATACCGGGCGCCGCCCGCCGGGCCCCACTTCTGTTCGGAGCTCTCAGGCCGCCCGCACGGCGACCTCGTCGTGCGACGGCTCCCCGAGGATCACCTTGAGGGCGCCGGTGTCCGTGGCGCGGGCGAAGACGTCGTACGCCTCCTCCATCCGGTCCGGCGGGAAGGTGTGAGTCACCAGCTGTGCCGTGGGCAGCCGGCCGGCGGCCGTCATGCTCAGCAGGGTGGGTGTGGAGTGGGTGTCCACCAGGCCGGTGGTGATGGTGACGTTCTTGCTCCACAGCTCTTCGAGGTGCAGCACGGCGGGTTCGCCGTGGACCCCGATGTTGGCCACCCGGCCGCCGGGCCGCACCATGCGCGTGCACAGCTCGAAGCTCTCCGGTACGCCGACCGCCTCGATGACCACGTCCGCGCCGAGTCCGTCGGTGAGGTCGGCGACCAGCTGCTCAGGAACCTCGCCCGCCTCGGCCACGGCGTCGGCTCCCAGCCGTCTGGCGGCCTGAAGTCGCGATGCGACCAGGTCGACGGCGATGATCCGCTCGGGGCCGAACAGACGTGCCGTGGCGATCGCCGCGAGGCCGATGGGACCGGCCCCGACGATGGCGACGGTGTCGCTCGGGCGGACGTGTCCTTTACGCACCCCGACCTCGTACGCGGTCGGGAAGATGTCCGCGAGCAGGACGGCGTCCTTGCTGTCGACCGCGCCGGGAAGGGCGTACACGGACAGGTCGGCGAAGGGGACGCGGACGTACTCGGCCTGGGTGCCGTCGATCAGGCGGCCGAGGATCCAGCCCCCGCCGCCCCGGCACTGGCCGTAGGCGCTCTCGCGGCAGTAGTGGCAGCGGCCGCAGGCGCTGATGCAGGAGACCAGTACGCGGTCGCCCGGACGGACGGTCCGCACATCGTCGCCCACCTCCACGATCTCGCCGACGGCCTCGTGCCCCAGGACCGTTCCGGGGCGTACCTCGGGCAGGTCGCCCTTGAGAATGTGCAGGTCGGTGCCGCAGATGGTGGTGGTGTCGACCCGCACGACGGCGTCGGTGGGCTCCTTGACCGCAGGGTCGGGGACATCCGACCAGGCGGACTGTCCCGGGCCGTGGAAGACGAAGCCTTTCATGGCGTCCCTCACCTTCCGTCGCTCGACTGACGAAAATGCCCCGCACAGCCATTCTGTCCGGCATTCGCCCGCTTCGTCACCCGTACGGTCGGCCGCTCGTACGGTCGGCCGCTCGTGCGGCCGCGGAGGAGCCGGAAGCCGAGGGGCAACAGCCCAAGGCACCCGCCGTCGACCGTCGGGCACAATCGGCGACATGCCTCTGTCGCTGCATCACATCGTCATCGACACCCATGATCTGCCCTCGTTGGCCCGGTTCTGGGCCGAGGTGCTGAACTGGCGGATCCTGTCCGAGCGCGAGCGGGAGGTGGTGATCGGGCCGGAGGAGGCCGGCCCGATGGGCATGTGCTTCATGCCGGTGACGGGTCGCAAGGTCGTCAAGAACCGGCTGCACCTGGATCTGACGTCCGCCGCCGAGGACCGGGAGGCCGAGATCGAGCGCATCCTCGCGCTCGGCGCCCGCCGGGTGGACATCGGGCAGCGGGGCGACGAGTCGTGGACCGTGCTGGCCGATCCGGAGGGCAACGAGTTCTGCGTGGTCCGCCCGAAGACGAGCCTGATCGCCTAGAGGTCCTGGCCCGAGTCCGACAACGACTCGTGCGGGTAACGGCTTTGCGGGATCGCGATTAGGCCGGTTGCCCCGGTGCGGATGCGCCTCGCCCTCGTCCCACCGCAGGATCCTGGACATGCGGACATCCCCTGGTACCCGGTCCCCGGTTCGACGGCGGCTGCGCGGCGGTGCGCGTCGGGCCATAGCCGCATCCGCGGCCCTCGCCTGCGGCGTCCTGCTCTGGGGAACCGCGGCCTGTGCCCCCACCGCCGAGCCCCCGGGCCCCGGCGGTGCACCGGCGAACAGCCTCCCGGCGGCGGGTTCGCCCCGACCGGCCCCGGGTTCACCCCGTCCGGCGGCGACTTCACCCCGTCCGGCCCCGGACCTGCGCCCCGAGGGCATCGGGGCGCGGATGTGGCGGCAGGTCCCGGCCGCCACCCGTCAACTGGTCGTCGTCTACGGCGACGACCGGGACTCGCCGGACGGCGTCGTCGCACTCTACGAGAAGCAGGGCACGGCCTGGGAGCAGACGGGCAGTTGGCCCGCCCACAACGGCAGGAAGGGCTGGACGGCGGACCATCACATGGACGACGAGCGCACTCCCGTCGGGGTGTTCACGCTGACCGACGCGGGAGGCGCGCGCCCGGACCCGGGCAGCCGGCTGCGGTACTGGTACGACGACCACGCGTACGCGTCCATGACGATCCAGACCGAGGCCCACGCCCATGACTTCGACTACGTGATCGCCGTCGACTACAACCGGCGCAAGGGCGTCCAGCCCTTCGACTGGGCCCGGCCCGACGGAGTGGAGCGGGGTGGCGGTATCTGGCTGCACCTCGACCACGGTGACGGCACGTCGGGGTGTGTCACCCTCCCCGAGTCGGGGATGCGGACACTGCTGAGCACCCTCGACCCCGAGAACCGTCCCGTCGTGGTGATGGGCGACCGGGAACGCCTCGAAAGCTGACACCCGCGGCTCCGGGAGCGGGTGGTCAGCCGGATACGGTTCCGGCCGCGCCCTCGGCGGACGCCGTCTGGCACTCCGCGCACCGCCCCCACCAGGTGATCTCGGCCTCGTCAACGGCGAAACCCCGCTCCTGCACCGGGGCGAGGCACGGAGCCGGGCCCACGGCGCAGTCGATGTCCTCGATGCGGCCGCAGCCGCGGCAGACGAGGTGATGGTGGTTGTCGCCGACCCGCAGCTCGTAGCGGGCGGGCGACCCCGCCGGTTCGATGCAGCGGACGAGCCGCGCACCGGCCAGGTCGTCCAGGACGTTGTAGAGGCCCTGGCGCGAGAGTCCGCCTCCCGACGACCCGGCTCCGCCGATCCTCGTCTCCAGGTCGGCCGCCGTGGAGTGCGGGTGGCCGCGCAGCGCGCTCAGGACGGCTCGCCGCTGTGCCGTGCTGCGCAGCCCCTTGCTCCTGAGCAGGTCGTCCGCCGACTGCTCCATGCCCGGCTCACACTCCTCGCATCCGTCGCGTCCCGTTCGTCACCGTACAACCCGTGCCGTGCCGGCCCGGCGGGCCGGGGCGGTCAGCGGGCGAGCTCGGCCGTGCGGCAGGTGGCGCAGACCAGGCGCCGTGCCGCGACGGGGCTGGTCCGCGGCACGACGCCGACGGGCCGCTGGACACCGGCGCCCACGATGCGGGCGTGATCACGGCAGACGAACAGGCCGCAGCCGGTGCAGGCGCCGATGCCGGCCGTCGTACCGCTGCCTTCCTGGGTGCAGTCGAAGCAGTGCATGGCGAACTCCGTCGGTCGTCGGCCCACGTGGGGTGAGTGGTTCGGGTGGCTGCCGCCGCTCGACGGCGGACCGGGGCGATCGCGCGGGCGCGCACAAGACATGCGGGGAACCGGAAGACATGCGGGGGAACCGGACACCGCCGCGGGACATGACCCGTCGGCCGTCCGGTGAGGACAGCCTAGCCCGCTAGTTTTGACAGAGTCAAAACTAGCCACTGCCCATGGTGTCCGGCGCTTCAGTCCGGACCTCCGGCATGGTGGGCCCACACATGTTCCGCACGGTGATCGCGCCTCTAGCCTCCCGCCTGTCCCCCACTCGACCCGGAGGAATCGGATGCCCTCAGCGCACACCGTCACCACCCCGCCCCGTGAACGCCCCGGCCGGCCCGTACGGCCCGCTCGACGTACCGCCCTCGGCGCGCTGTCGCTGGCGGCCGTGTGCGCGCTCCTGCCCACGGCCGCACCCGCAGCCGCCGCGCAGGGGACGCCCGAGGGCCACTGCGCCGCACGCGCCCTGATCCGCGTACCGGGCGCGGCCCGCCAGCAGGCCGACTGCCTGGAGGAACTGACCACCGCCGGAACAGTGGCCTCCGGCCACACCGACCCGGCCGACTTCGCTGGGCTCACCCCCCGGGATCTGTCCACGCCCAGTGGCGTTCCGGGCATCCAGATCGACGGCTACTTCCCCGACTCCTCGACCACGAACACCAACCACGGCTGGAACCACGACGCGCAGTTCGTCATCCGGCTGCCCGACCACTGGAACGGCGGACTGGTGGTCTCCGGGACACCGGGCAACCGCGAGCAGTACGCCAACGACCGCGCGATCTCCGACTGGGTGCTCTCCCGCGGCTACGCCTACGCCGCCACCGACAAGGGCAACACCGGACTCGCCTTCTACCGCGACGGCCGCAGGCCCGGCGACGCCATCGCCGAGTGGAACACCCGCCTCACCCAGCTCACCCGGGCCGCCCGCGCGGTCGTCGCGCAGCGCTACCACCGGCCCCCGGCCCGGACCATCGCCACGGGCATCTCCAACGGCGGCTACCTGGTGCGCTGGCAGCTGGAGAACCACCCCGAGCTGTACGACGGCGGAGTGGACTGGGAGGGCACGCTGTGGCGCGCCGACGGCCCCAACCTGCTCACCTTCCTGCCGGCCGCGCTGCGCGCCTACCCCGTGTACGCCGCCGGCGGCCCCGGCGCCGCGGACGCCCTGGAGGCCATGCACCGGGCCGGGTACCCGGCGGGCTCCGAGTTCCTGTGGCCGTACCACGAGCAGGTCTACTGGGACCTGACCCAGCGCATCTACCGCGAGGAGCTCGACCCCGGCTTCGACGGGGCCACCGAGGCGGGCACCCCGTTCTGCGCCTCGGGCACCCCGGACTGCGACGCCGACTACTCCTACGCCACCCGGCCCGACGAGGTGCGCCGTGCCGTCGGCCGCATCGCCCTGACCGGCCGCATCGGCAAGCCGCTCATCACCCTCCAGGGCACCCTCGACGTGCTGCTGCCCATCGGCCAGGACTCCGACGTCTACGCCCGGATGGTGCACGACGCCGGGCGTGGCGCGCTGCTGCGCCACTACCGGATCGAGGACGGTACGCACACGGACTCGCTCGTCGACGTGTTCCCGGACCGGCTGCGTCCGATGGTCCCCTGCCACCGCGCCGCGTTCACCGCCCTGGAAGGGTGGCTGGGCGGGGGCGGTCCGCCGCCGGCGGACCACACGGTCCGACGGCCGGCCGGAGCGGATCCCGCGACCCTGCTGACCGACTGCCCGCTGGACCGGACGGTGTCGTCGGGCTGACGGGCCGGCGCCGGGCCGGGGGCGTCCGCCCGGATCAGACCGGCAGCCGCGGCACGCTGTCGATCAGACGGCGGGTGTACGGGTGTTCCGGGGCACCCAGCACCTGCCGGGTGTCGCCCTGCTCGACCAGGCGGCCCCGCTCCAGGACGGCCGTGCGCTCGCACAGGGAGGCGACGACCGACAGGTCGTGGGAGACCATCACCAGGGTCAGCCGCCGCTCCTCCTTGAGCTCGGCGAGCAGGTCGACGACCTTCACCCGGGTCGTGACGTCGAGGGCGCTGACGGGTTCGTCGGCGAGCAGCACGCGCGGGTCGCAGACGATGGCGCGGGCGATGGCGATGCGCTGGCGCTGGCCGCCGGAGAACTCGTGCGGGTAGCGCTCGGCGGCGTCGGCGGGCAGGCCGACCCGCTCCAGCGCCGCGGCCACCTTGGGCGCGGCGCTCGCCCGGCTGTCCAGGCCGAGGGAGCGCAGCGGTTCCGCGACGATCGCGGCCACGCGCCGGCTGGGGTCGAGGGAGGAGTACGGGTCCTGGAACACGCACTGGACGCCGCGCCGGAAGCGGCGCATCTGCCGCCGGTCGCGCGGGGACAGCGGCTCGCCGTCGAAGCGGACGGTGCCGGCGGTGGGGCGGGCGAGACCCAGCAGCAGGCGCAGCAGGGTGGTCTTGCCGGCGCCGGACTCGCCGACGAGGGCCAGGGACTGCCCCGGCTCGACGGCGAGGGACACGTCCTGTACGACGTCGGTCGCGGCGCCCCGGTAGCGCACGGCCACGTCCGTCAGTTCCAGCACGGGTGTCATCGCGCGCTCCTCAGGTCCAGGGCGGACTCCAGCTTGCGGGCGCCCGCGACGAGCGCCTTGGTGTACGCGGCCCGCGGTGCGCCCACGACGTCCAGGACGGGTCCTTCCTCGACGGCCCGGCCGTCCTTCATGACCAGGGCGCGGTCGGTGACCGCGGCGACGACGGCGAGGTCGTGGCTGACGAACAGCACGGCCATCTCCCGTTCGCGCACGAGCGTGTCGAGGAGTTCGAGCATCTCGGCCTGCACGGACACGTCGAGCGCGGTGGTGGGCTCGTCGGCGATGAGCAGGCTCGGCTCGCAGGCGAGGGCCATGGCCAGGGCGACGCGCTGGCGCTGGCCGCCGGAGATCTCGTGCGGGAAGGCGCGGGCGATGCGCTCGGGTTCGGGCAGCCGTACCCGCAGCAGCGCCTCGGTGACGGCGGTGCGCAGGCTGCGGCCGCGCAGGCCGGTGCGGCGGGCCAGCGGCTCGGCGATCTGGCGGCCCACCCGCATCAGCGGGTCGAGGGCGGTCAGGGGTTCCTGGAAGACCACGGCCGCGTCCCGGCCCCGGACCGCGGTGAGCCGCTTCTCCGGGGCGCCGACGATCTGCGTGCCGGCCAGCTCCACACTGCCGGTCGCGGTCATGCCGTCGGGCAGCAGGCCCAGGACGGCGAGCGTGGTCAGGGACTTGCCCGAGCCGGACTCGCCGATCAGGCCGAGCCGTTCGCCGCTGTCGACGGTGAAGGAGAGGTCGTCGACCAGGGTGCGCCCGTCGTCGGTGCGCACGGTCAGGCCGCGTACGTCGAGCAGGGTCATGACCGCCTCCGGCGGGTCGCCGGGTCGAGGGTGTCGCGCAGTCCGTCGGCGACGAGGTTGACCCCGACGACGAGCACCACGAGCAGGATGCCGGGGGCGAGCGCGCCTGCGGGGGCGGTGGTGAAGGTGGCCTGGGCCTCCTGGAGCATGCGGCCCCAGGAGGCGTTGGGCGGCGGTGCGCCGAGGCCGAGGTAGGACAGGCCGGCCTCGGCGAGCACGGCGAGGCCGAACTGGAGGGCCAGGTTGACCACGAGGGTGGGCCAGATGTTCGGCAGGACGTGTCCGGCGACGGTACGCGGCCAGGAGGTGCCCGAGGTCCGGGCGGCGGTGACGTAGTCCTGGGCCAGGACCCGCTTGACGAGGATCCGCACCAGCCGGGCGACGACCGCGCTCTGGGCGAGGCCGATCGCGAGGACGGCCGAGCCGAGGGTGGCCGAGCGGGCGGCGACGACGAGCATCGCCAGCAGCAGGGTCGGGAACGCGATGAGGATGTCGAGGAACGCGGCGAGGGTGTCGTCCAGCCAGCCCTGCGCGAACGCGGCGAGCACGCCCAGGGTGACACCGACGAGCGCGGCGATCGTCACCGAGCCGAGGCCGGCCTCGATCGCGATCCGGGAGCCCGTCATCAGCTGGGTGAACAGGTCCCGGCCGAGCTTGTCGGTGCCGAGCAGGTGTCCGTCGCCGGGTCCGGCGAGCCTGCCGCCGGAGGTGTCGTCGGCGTCGTAGGGCAGCCAGACCAGCGAGACGACGGCGAGCAGCGCGATCAGGGCGGTCAGCGTGCAGCCCGCCAGCAGGGTGGCGGAGCGCCGGCGGCGGACCTCCGCCGGCTTGCGCAGGACGTCCGTGTACGTCACCGGGCACCTCCCGAGAGACGGCCGCGCAGCCGCGGGTCGATGAGCCGCTGGACCAGGTCGGCGGCGAAGCCGATCACCAGCACGGCGAGCGTGGACACGAACAGGACGCCCTGGATGACCGGGTAGTCGTGCTGGGCGATGCCGGTGGCGAGCAGCGAGCCGAGGCCGGGCAGCGCGTACACCGACTCCACGACGACGGCGCCCAGCAGCGTCGAGGCGAGCTCGATGCCGAGGACGGAGATCACCGGTACGGAGGCGTTGCGCAGTCCGTGCCGCCACATGGCCCGGGGGAAGGAGGCGCCCAGGGCGCGGGCGGTGCGCAGGTAGTCACTGCCCAGCACGTCGAGGGCGGCGGAGCGGACGTAGCGGATGAGCGAGGCGCTCATCACCAGGGCGATGGTGACGACCGGCAGGACGAGGGAGCGTACGGCGTCGGCGGGCGCGGACCAGCCGTCCAGCGGGAACCCGCCGGACGGCAGCCAGCCCGCGTTCAGCGCGAACACCGCGATGAGGATCATGCCGAGCCAGAACACCGGTACCGCGATGCCCAGTTGGGAGATCCCGCTGAGCAGGGCGCCGTACCAGGTGTGGCGCTTGTGCGCGGCCACGAAGCCGACGGGTACGGCGATGACGACGGCCAGGACGAACGCGGCCAGCGTCAGCGGGACGGTCACGTTCAGGCGGGCCGTGACCTCGGGGCCGACCGGCAGCGAGCTGACGAACGACGTGCCGAGGTCGCCGCTCGCCAGCTGCCCGAGCCAGTGGGTGAACTGCTCGGGCAGCGGCCGGTCGGAGCCGATGGAGTGCCGGGCCGCCGCGATCTGCTCCGGGCTCGCGCCCACCGAGGTGAGCGCGTTGGCCGGATCGCCCGGGAGCAGGCGCAGCAGGACGAACAGCACCACGCTCGCCAGGGCCAGCGAGACCAGCAGGAAGGCGAAGCGGCGCAGGAGATAGCGCCCCATCAGCCCTGCTTCTTGATGTCGTATGCGTAGAACTGGGAGTTGAGGCCGTTGAGCGGGTAGCCGGAGAGCTTGCTGCTGGCGACGACGATCTGCGGGTACAGGTACAGCCAGTCGCTGGCCGCGTCCTCGGCGGTCTGCCGGTTGACCTTCTTCAGCAGTTCGGTCTGCTGCGCGGTGCTGGTGGCTTCCTCGGCCTGCGCCACCCACTGGGTGACCTGCTTGTTGTCGTAGCCCCAGTAGAAGTCGGGGTTGCCGTACCAGACGAGGTCGCGGTCGTTGACGTGCTCCTGGAGCGTGGCCGTGAAGTCGTGGTTCTTGTAGACCTTCGTGTACCACTCGTCCGGGGTGATCGTGTTGATCTTGACGGTGATGCCGACCTTCGCGAGCTGCGACTTGATGAAGGTCGCGGCGGTGGGGTGCGGGTCGTAGTTCGGGGTGTCGAGGGTGAAGGAGAAGCCCTTGGCGTAACCGGCCTCGGCGAGCAGCTTCTTGGCCTTGGTGACGTCGTAGGCGTTGACCTTGGTGAGGTCCTCGTACCAGGGGTCGGTGGGCGGCACCATGGAGCCGATCGGCTTGCCGTAGCCGCCCCAGACCGACTCCAGGAGCTTCTGGTCGTCGATGGCCGCGGAGACGGCCTGGCGGACCTTGACGTCGGTGAACGGCTTGGCCTTGTCGTTGAAGGCCAGCAGCAGCTTGGTGGTGGAGTCGCCGTCGTTGACCTTGTAGTTCTGGTTGCTCTTGAACTGCGCCAGGGCGTCGGGCGACTGCTCGCTGGTGACCACGTCGACGGCGTTGGTCAGCAGCGCGTTGTTCAGCGCGGTGGCGTCCTTGTAGTAGTGGAAGACCACCTGCTTGTTGGCGGCGGCGTCGCCCCAGTACCCGGCGAAGCGGTCCAGGCTCAGCGCGGAGCCGCGGGTCCACTTGGCGAGGGTGTAGGGGCCGGTGCCGTCCTCGCTCGTCTTCAGGTCCTTCGCCTCGGAGTTGATGATCCAGACGTAGGAGAGGTTGTAGACGAAGGAGATCGACTTCTGGGACAGCGTGACCTTGACGGTGTGCGCGTCCGGGGTGGCGATGTCCTTGACGACCTCGAGGTTGCTCTTGCGGGCGGACTGGGAGTCGTCCGCGAGGACCTTCTCCAGGCTGTACTTGACGTCGGCGCTGGTGAGTTCCTTGCCGCTGTGGAACTTCACGCCGCTGCGCAGGGTGAAGGTGTAGGTGAGGCCGTCGGCCGAGGCCTGGTAGTCCTGGGCGAGGAGCTTGTCGACCTTGCCGTCGTCGGTGAGCCGGAACAGGCCTTCGTACACGTTGCCGTTGAGGGCCTCGGTGACGCCCTGGCCGCCGCCCGCGGTGTTGTCGAGGTTCTGCGGCTCGTACAGGGAGCCGACGTTGACGGTGGCGTTCTTGTCCCAGGTGCCGGCGGAGGTGCTCTTCGCGCCGGAGCCGGAGCCGCAGGCGGTGAGGGCGAGGGCGAGGGCGGCCGTGGTGGCGGTGACGTACAGGGTCGACGTGCTCAGTCGCATGGTTCGGGGCGCTTTCGTGCTGGGTGGAACGGGAGGGCTGCGGACCGGTCAGTGCTGCGCGAGGAAGCCGTCGCGGAAGACGGGGCGCTTCTCGCCGGCCTCGACCGGCAGGTGGAAGCGGTTCTGCCGCGGCGGCATCGGACAGTTGTACTGATCGGAGAATCCGCAGGGCGGCACGAAGGCCCGGTTGAAGTCCAGGACGACGCGGCTGTCGTCGTCGGTGCGCCGGACGAACAGGAAGCGGCCGGCGCCGTAGGTGGTGTCCCCGTTGGTGGGGTCGCCGAAGACGAGCAGCAGGGTGCCGTCGTCGTCGAAGGCGCTGAGGGTGTACTCGCGGCCGTCGACGGTGAGCGTGATGTCGCCCGGCACGACGAGGTCGCGGGTGCCGCCGTTGTCCCGGAGGTGCTCGAAGGGGATGCGGCGGGCGCCGGGCACGGGGGTGTAGGTGGCTTCCAGGACCCAGGCCGGGTCGTACGGGAAGGCCTCGACGCCCTCGAAGTTCCGGATGGCGGGCGCGTCCGCGTCCCAGAAGCGCAGGCCGTGCTCGGGCTCGCCGGTGACGAGGTCGGTGCGGCGCAGCGTGGTGACCGTCACACTGTCCGGCCGTCCGGCGCGGGCCGCCTCGACGTCGGGCTCCTCGCCGGCCGGGAGCCAGCGGGTCTCCACGAGGGCGAGGTTCCCGGTCGGCGCGGGGAGCGCCCGAAGACGCTCGGCACGCCAGACATTCCACTCCTCCCCGGGGTCTACGGGGGTCGGGACGGCGGAGGACAGGGACACGGCGGGACTCATTCGGCTAGACGGGCACGACCATCACGAAACGTTACCTGATGGCCAAAGCATGTTCTTTATCAGCCATAAGATGTCCTAATGTCAAACCTGCTTCTCAGCAGGTGAGACGTCCGGTCTCACTCGTAACACACGGAAACGATCTCGTCCCCTTCACCCACAGTGACCGTTCCGCCCGGCCGAGGCCCCGCGGGAGACCGCTACGGGGCGGTCCTCGGGCAGATCCTGATCAGCGTGGTGTCGTCCGTCTCGATGATCCCGGCGGTCCTGAGTTCCGTCACCAGCCGGGTGAAGGCGCGCGCGTCCAGGCGCCGCACCACCTGCCACCACACGGCCGCGTCCGGACCCGCGGCGGAGCCGGCACGCTCCAGCAGCACCTGTGCGAGAGCGTCCGACGCCAGCACCAACATGTCCTGGGAGCCGATCCGGCCGTCGCACGAACGGATCGACTCGGCCGCGGTCCACGGCTCGGCGCGAGACGTCAGCAGGTCGGGGTGCGAGTCGAACGCGGCGGGGTCGTCCAGCGGATGGGCCGACAGGAGTCGGTCCCCTTGTACGTGCAACAGGCAGGTGTCGCCCACCGCGACCGCCTCATAACTCCAACCCTCCACAGAGGCGAAGAGTTTCAGTCCCAGCAGGGTGGCCGCGGCGACACCCCTCGTCTCCGCGTCCGCCACCCAGAAGCTCACCTCGCCGCGCTGTTTCCGGCGCCGCGACTCCTCCTCGTCCCAGCGCAGGCAACAGCGTTCGATCCACCGGACCACCGACTCGCGCGTGCGGTCCGGTCCTTCGTCGGTGTAGGCGGCGGCCAGCAGGCGGCCCCAAGGACCCGCCCGATAGGCCGAGCTCGCCCCGTCGCACAGCGCGTAGACGGTCCGGTCCGGGCTGACGGCCGGACAGTCCTGGTACTCCAGCGGCCGGTCCGGGGCCGAGGGAACGAAGTAGACATGGGCGTCCACGGCGGTGGCCGCGTGAGTTCTCATACGCGCCGCCCGTTGACCCGCGGCTCGACCCGGGTGCCGACGTTGAGCGCCTTGACCACGGCTTCGAGGTCGGCGTTGCACACGAAGCCCCGCGCCCCGGCGTCGGGACGGGGCAGCCCCGCCAGCTCCGCGTCGGTCCCGACGTACTCCATCATGCGTGCGGGCAGCGCGGAGGAGATGCGGAACAGCCCCGCCGTGTACGGGTCGGGCAGCCCGGAGGCGTCGCTGGGGAAGAGAACAGGGGTGGCCGCCCGCGCGGCGATGGCGATGTTGAACAGGATGAGCGGACCGTCCACCGTGCTCAACTGCTGGAGCTTCGCCGCCCGTTGGGCCACATCGTCGAGCGAACCGTCGGTCGCCGCGCCGTCCGTGACGTTGATGACCACCGGGGCCGGCGAGTCCTGGTGCGACGCGGTCCAGCCGGCGGCGAAGTCGTACGCGCGGTCCAGCGCGGCGCACATCGCGGTCTGCCCGTTGGACTCCGGTTCGAGCCACACGGCCCATTCCTCGCCGCCGGGACCGCGGTGGATCCGTGAGTACGATTCCGCCAGTTGGGGCGAGGCGACCATCGGGTTGCCGAATCCGTCGTTGCTCTTCAGCAGCGGCACAGCGTCGTCCGCGTAGCCGATGAGGGCGATGTCGAAGTAGTGCCGCGGGCCCGCCTCGTCCCGCGTGCAGGTCTGGATGAGCTGTGTGAGCAGGCGATTGGTCGTGTCCGCCAGCGCCTGGGCCTTGGTCAGGCCGTCGCCACCCTGCATGGGGGCGGACATCGAGTACGACTGGTCGAGCAGCAGGACGAAACAGGCGGGGTGCTTCCTGTCGACCCGGATCGTGTGGTTCATGTGTCGCCTCCGTGTCCCCCGAGTCCTCGGGCGATGTGTTCCGGTTGCAGAAGAAGCCGAGGGGGCAGCCCCTGCGCGTCGGGCTGCCACAGTTGGGCGCAGCTCCTGCAGGTGACGGCGGTACGGGCGGAGTTCTCGTCCAGGTCGAAGGATCCGCAGCCAGGGCACTGCGGCCCGATCTCGGGCCCGGTGAGGGTCTCGGCGAAGGCCCGGATGTCGAAGTACCGGGGTGTGGGCGGCCTGCTGTCGCCCGACGCGGGTGCCGGCGGCCTGTCCTCGGCCGGCGGAAGGGGTTGCGGCCTGCCGCCGGGCGGCCGGAGGGGGGCTTCGGGGACGCGGGGAGCCGCCTCAGGGGCCCCCGGACCGGCGGCGGTCACGCCTGTGCCGTTCACCGGCACGCCGTTCAGGGGCGCGCCGTTCACGCTCGTGCCCGGCATGCCCGTACCGGTCTCGTCCAGGCCGGTCGATCCGGTCGGGCCGGTGCGGGCCGTGCCCGTCGCGCCGGGATCGGCCGCCCGGTCGTACGACGGATGCCGGGGCGGCGCCGGTCGGCTCGGCGGCGCGGAGCCGGGCCGGCGGGCGGGGCCGGGGCGACGGCCCTGGCGGATCAGTGCCCTGGTGGTGGGCGCGAGGAGCAGTCCCACGGCGAGCAGGCCCATGACGCGCACCGGGGACGGACCGGGCTGTTCCGGCTCCGGCACGTCCGCGGCTCGCAGCACCGCGCCGCTGTCGTCGACGGCCTCCACCGACGGCGGCAGGGCCCGCGCCGCGCCACCGAGGTCCGGCGCCGCGGTGAACGAGAGGACCGCGGGTGGTTTCATCTCGGCGATGCTCCGCGCGAGTGCGGCGTCGGGCGTCCACGCCGGCCGGCGGTCGGTCACCTGGGGCGGCAGCGCCTGACGCTCGGGTGGGACGAGCAGCACGAGGTCGGCCCGCACCGCCGCGGCCCGCGCGGAGATCGCGTCGAGATCGGCCGGCCGGGGCTTGGCCGCCAGCCTGGTCACCAGAGTCCGCCGGGGCGGCTCGCTCGCCGCTCCTCCCTCGGTGGGCAGCACCGCCGCCAGCAGCGCCCCGGCCAGGGCGAGGAGCAGGATCACGGCTCCCGCGGGCGAGGGCCGGGTTCTCGCGGCCCGGCGTTCGGTACGGGGCTCGTTCATGACATGACTCCGAGGACCATGACGAGGACGACCGCCAGCAGCGTCACCAGGGCGACACCGGTCAGCAGCAACGACCTCGGGCGCCGCGCGCGCTCGGGCACGGGGGACCGCGGCGACCGGACGGGCCGGGGCGGCAGGTGCGGTACGGGCTCGGACGGACGGGACCCGGGCCGAGAGGCCCGCTTCCGGTCCGGCGAACCGACCGGTTCCGGCCGGCGGTCCGGCTTCCGGTCCGGCGAACCGACGGGCTCCGGCCGGCGCTCCGGCTTCCGCCGCAGGTCCGGCTCAGGCTCCGGCTCCGGACGCCGATCCGGCATCGGATCGGGAAGGCGCTTCATCGGCCACCGGTCCCCCACCGGCTCCGGCTCCGCCGTGGGCAGACCGACGTCGGTGAGCGCCTCGAGGGCGGGCACCTCGTCCAGGGAGGCCCGGCAGGCCCGGTCGAGCAGCGCCGTCAGCTTCCTGACGTGCAGGCTCCTGCTGGCCGCCAGCCGGAACCACAGAGGGCACGCCATGGGCCGGGCGAAGTCCTCGGCGGTGAACAGAAGGTTGTCCTCGTTGTGGAACTCGTCCCACAGCCCGGGGTCCGCCGCCACGGCCAGGATCGACAGATGGATGACCAGTGCCGAGAAACGGTCGATGTTCCGGTTCCAGTGATGTGCCTGCAACCGCTCGGGGTGCTGGAAGTGCGGATGCCCGAACTCCTGGGGCGGATCCTTGGACAACTCGGTCAGCCACACGGCGTCCAGATCGATGAGCCGCAGTCCGCCCCCGTCCGTGACCCGGATGTTGTCGTGCTGGAGGTCGCCGTGGGCCAGGTCGTTCCGATCCAGGTGGTCGAGGACGCCGAGCCAGCCCTCGGCGAGGCGGTTGAGCTCCTCGGGCCGGTCGAGACGGGATTCGAGGTGGGCCCGCAGGCTCCGGCCCGCGACATGTTCCATCACGACCGCGGGCCACCAGCGCCCTTCGATGTTCACCGCCTCGGGCAGCCACATCGCGTCCGCGAGCACGGGCGGTCGCCGCCGGTCCTCGTCCCTCCCCTGGGCCGCGGCCCACCGTGTGAGGGCTTCGTAACGTCGCTGGAGTGCCGGCGCGGGTCTGTCCTTGAAGCACCGCAGCACCAGTTCGCCCTCGGGCGCCTTCAGGACGTAGGCCGCGGCGTTCGCTCCTTCCATCCGGCGTGTCAGGCCGGCGGACCGGTCGACCACGGCCGCGCCCAGTCTGCTCTTCGGGGGGAACGCCGACGACTGCACCGCCCTGTCGAAGGCCGTGATGTCCGGCCAGGGGGTCGGCGGCCTGCTCACGACTCGGCCTTGCCCGGGCCCTCGACACGGCCGGGCCTCGGCGCGCCGACGGCCGCCGACAGCTCGGCTCCCGCGCCGCGGACGTCGTCGGCGCGCTTCAGGAGCAGGCTCACCGACTCCGCCAGTACGGCCTCCGCTCCGTCGAACTCACCCGGCCAGATGGTCCGTTGCTCGCCGCGGCACACACGCTTCCACTCCAGCTCCACACCCGGGGTCCCGGTCGTCGCGTCGAAGAACTGGTACGCGGCGGCCACCAGCACCCGCACCATCGCCAAGGCCTCGGCGTGGAGTTGGCGTTCCAGCTCGCTCACCGTGTTCTCGACGGCCGCGACCAGGTCGCGGTGCAGCTGCTCCATGCTCGCGGTGGCCCGGGCGGCGTAACCGCCCGAGCCGTCGGCCGGTGCGGCCGGGTCGGCCGGCACCCCGCCCTGGCCGGGGTGGTGCCGAACCGGTGGCTCCTGGCGGAGGGACGCTTCCGGCCGCGTCGGCGCGGCCGGTCCGGCGGCGGGCGTGTGGAACCAGCTCGCGCGGCTGACCGGGCGCTGCGGATCGCCGTGCGGCGGAGCCTGCGGGGGTTCCGGGGAGAGGTGCGACCCCTGCCGGTCCGGGCCCGGGGCGGGCGGCTGCTGCCGGGGGGCGGGGACGGAGTGGATCTGGCCGGCCCAGTGCCGTACCTGCTGCACCAGGGGACTGCCGACCCGCAGGAAGAGACTGCCGTAGTCGGTGCGCAGGCCGGTGAAGTCCCGCAGCGCCTGTCGGAGGATGGGCACCGGCAGGCGCTCCACCCGTCGCAGCAGGGTCTCCAGCGGCTGGTCGCCGACGGGTACGAGGGCGTCGGTGAGCTGCCCGCGGAGGGCGTCGGCCATACGCTGCCACAGCAGGGCGACGGCACGGTCGACGGAGGTGTCCACGCGGCCGAACTCCTCGGCCAGTTTGGTGCGGGCACGGTTGAACCACAGGTCCAGCGCCTCGCCGCCGCTCTGGTACATCGCGGCCTTCGTCTCGGCCCGCCAGGTCGCCTCGTCCGCGGAGTCGAAGCCGGTGCGCGCCCAGGAGCGGACCCGTTCGGCGGCGTCGGCGACCGCCGCCTCGATCTGCGGGATGTGCTCCCGGCGCTGCACCATCCCCTCGTAGTCCTCGTACACCTGGGCCAGGTCCTGGGCGAGCTGGTTGCGCAGCCTCTTGACCAGGTTCTGGAGCCGGTCGGTCTCGTCCGGCACGCCCAGTTGCCACTGCTCGCTCGCGGCGGCCACCTCCCGGGCGAAGCCCACCACGTCGCGGGTGACCTCGGACATCCGGCGCCGCAGGCCGTCGAACACCGCGCGGTCCATCTCCGCCAGCCGGTCGGCGAGGTGGCCGAGCACCACGGGCAGCAGCCGTTCCCGCACGGCGGCGTCGGCCGTCCCGGTGCTGCGTCCCAACGGGCATTCCACGGTCCGGACCTGGTAGTTGCGCGCCGCGTCACGGGCCTTGTCCAGGAGGTTGCGCGCCGACTCGGGGGTCAGCGTCTCGTCGGCGTTCACCACGACCATGGTGAAGTCCGCCAACGGCACGTCACCGCAGGCGAGTTGGGCGAGGTGCAGATCCGCGAAGTCCTCCTGGGCGAAGAACGCCTTGTCGGGCGCGCCCCTCTTCACATGGAGCAGGAAGTCCACTTCGTGGGTGAGGTCGTGCAGGAAGTGCCGCTGTACGTCGAGGCCGGCCTCGCCCGCTCCCGGCAGGTCGACCAGGACCATCGCGGCGGTGTCGAGATGCGGGAAGTCGCAGTGGATGTGGACGTCCCGCACCGCGTGGTACAGCCTCGGCATGCCGTCGTCGTCACGGCCGCCCGGGTAGCTGACGTAGGGCCGCAGTTGCTCCAACGGGACCACGAGCTGCCGGTGTTCACCGCCGCGCCGGCTGCTCTGCTCGAGCAGCGGCAGATATTCGTCCAGCGCCTGCTGCGCCTGCAGCAGCTTCTTGAGGTAGGGCAGGGCCTCGGCGCTTCGCTCGTCGGTGACCGCGCCCTTGCCGTCCGCCTCGGGGTACGGATACGCACGGAACGACGCCGCGTCCCTCGGCGGTCTTCCGCTGAGCTGCGCGGCGCTGTGCAGGGGCGCGAGGTACTGGTCCGCGAACTCGTCCCAGGTGCGCAGGGTGACCCGGGCCTCCGCCTTGCCCCGCTGATGGTGGATCCAACTGCGGGACGCGGTGGTGGGGTTGTCCTGGTGCGACGGCAGGACCGTGCCGTCGAGTCCGCTGGCCGCCCGCAGCACGGTGCTCTTGCCCGCCTTGGTACGGCCGACGACTCCGATGTTGACCGTGTCGCGGTTCACGCGGGCTTCCACGGCCGCCAGATGGGCCCCGGTCCGGCGGACCTGCTCGGCCAGCCGGTCGAGCGGATCCGGCCCGCCGTCGGCGGCCGGGCGGCGCCAGGCCTCGACCGTCCGCAGCGCGTGGTCCGGGTCTCCGGACGGCGCCCCCGCCTTCGTCGCCTCGGCCACCAACCGGTCGACGGCTTCCGTCAGTTCCTCGAAGTGGTTCCTGAACGCTTCCCACTGGCGGCCGATCTCCCGCACCAGCGGACGGTTCGTCGTCCGGTTGGCCAGCGCACGGTTGATCGACGACTCCAGACGTGACCGATCCACGCCTTCCCCCTCGGAGTTCTCAGAATGTCTCATCCTGTGATAGGCCGAATATAGCCATGGATTCCCCGGATAGTCCCCATTACGCAGACATCCGACACAAGCGGAAGGAAACGAGCGAAGTAGGCCTTCCAGGTGGGAAATTCCGGACCTGAGCGGGGCGCGGAACGACTCCGCGTGTACGGCGCCGGCGCCGCGTACCGCGTATCGCCCGCTCGGCGGCGGCGCTCCGGCAGCGCTGATTCAGGTCACGTCGACGTGGTCCACCGCGGGGCCGTACGGGCCCACGCGATGTCCCACCGTGCGAGGTTGCGCCGCTCCAGCCTGCGCGCGGCCCAGCCGTACGCGGCGGCACCGACGGCGGGCACGGTCAGGGCGGCGACCAGCGCGGCGCCCATCGTGCGGTTGCGGACCTGTTCGGCGGTCAGTGGCGGGCCGGTGATCCGCCCTTCCTCGCCGACCCAGACCCGGACCTCGCTGCCGGCGCGCAGTGCGGGTTCGACGTCGGCCCTCGCGGTCCGTGTCCGTCCGTGCGGATCGGTGAAGCGGACGGTGACCGGATACCGGGTCGACTTCGCCTCGGGGGAACCGGGTTCGGGATGGCGCGGGGCGTCGTGCAGGAGGACCGCGGGGGTGTGGTGCCGTACGGCGGCCTCGTCCCGCGCGGTCTGCCGGTGGTGACGGTAGGCGGCGTCGCCGACCAGGAACATGGCGGCGGGGACCGCCGCCGTCACGGCGAGGATCAGGCCGAGCGCGATCCACGCCTGCACGAGATCGGTACGGCGGCGCAGCGGGTTGCTCCGCAACCGCCACAGCAGGACACCGGGCGGGTGTTCAGGGGGGCGGCGGCTGTACCGGGGTGTTTCACGGGCCACCATGTGTCTCCTTCTGTATGGGCGCGCCCGCTCCTGGCTGCGCTACTGCGGGTGCGCGGACCCGGTGAGTCCGGTGGTCGAGGGATGTGCGTGGGCGTCTTCCAGCAGCCGGCCCGCCCCGCGGACGGCCGCGGTGTGCGGGGCGGGCACCGGTGTGACGGGGGCGTGCAGTCGCCCGCTCAGGCGGTGGACGATGTCGGGACGCAGCGCGCCCCCGCCGGCCAGGAGCACGCCCCGTCGCAGCGCGTCGAGCGTCTGGGTGGTGCGGTCCTGTTCCAGCATGGTGGTGACCATCGCGACGGCCGCGTCGGCGATCCGGGCCGGCGGGGTGCGGCTGTCCAGGTCGCCGATGCCCAGGGCGGTGCGGCGGGCGTCGGTCACGAAGCCGTCGGTGAGCAGGACGACCTCGGTGACGTGGGCGCCGAGGTCCACCACGAGCAGGGGCCTGCTCAGGTCGGCGTCGACCGCGGTGGCCACGGCGCGCGCCGCCGGGACGGTCAGCACGCCGTGCGGCCGCAACCGCTCCACCGCGGCACGGGCCGCCGACCGGAAGGCGGGTCCGCTCAGTACGGGTGTGGTCAGGATGAACATGGGGCGGGTGGCGTGCGGCAGCCGGTGGCCGAGCAGGCGATCGAGCATCAGGGCGGTGCCCGGGACGTCGACGATGGTGGCGCGCTGGACGGGGTGCACACCGCCGTCCCCCGGGAAGGTCACCGTGGGCACGTCCAGGATCACGCCCCGGCCGGACGCCCAGACCCGGGTGCGTACGCTGCCCAGGTCCAGGGCGATGCCACAGCACTGCGGGCAGCAGGGCCAGGGGCGGTGCCGCGTGCTCCGGGAGCGCGGGCGGGGTGTCATGGTCACCGGCCTGCCTCCCGCACCTGCTGGCAGCGCCCGCAGTAGCGGGCCTGCGGCACGATGACCAGGCGCTCCCGGGCGATGGGTCTGCGGCACAGGTGGCAGTTGCCGTACCGGCCCTGCTCCATGCGCACGAGGGCCGCCTCGACGTCGGCGAGGACCATCCGGGCGGAGGCGGCGAGCTTGACCCGGACCTCCGTCTGGGCGGCGGCGCGCCGCTCGGGCAGTGCCGGGGGGCGGTGCGCGGCGGCGGCCGAGAGCTGCTGGAGCTGTTCCAGGCGGAACAGGCGCTGCTCGTGCAGGTTCGCCCGCAGGGCGGCGAGGTCCTCGGTCGACAGGGTCGTGTTGCGGTGGCGGGTGCTCTGCTGGTTCACCAATTCCCCCTCGGACGGGGCAGCGGACGGAGGCTGGGCGGACGCCGGTCAGGCGGCGTCGCGCTGGCAGGGGACGCAGTACCGCGTGTGCGGCAGGATCTCCAGGCGCTCGACGGGGATGGGCTTGGCGCAGCCCTCGCAGTCTCCGTAGCTGCCGTCCTGGACCCGGGCGAACGCCGCGTCGATCTCCTTGAGGACCCGCCGCACGGTGTCCCGCTGCGCGGTCGCCATCGGGTCTGGCGTGCTCGGCTCGGCCTCGGCGATGGCCCGCAGCTGCGTCAGCCGGGAGTTGCGTTCGTGTTCGAGCCGCTGACGGGCCTCGTGCGCCGTCAGACGCTCGGGGCGGGCTTCGGGACGGGGGGCGGTCCGGGGTTCGGGACCGGGTTCGGTCCGGGGCGTGTCGAGCGGCATGGCAGGTCCTTTCCTCGACGGAACGGGGGCGTACGGAGCTGAGGTGAGGCGCGAAGCCTCGGAGCGGAGAGGCCTTGGACCGCAGAGGTGCGCCCCGGACCGGGAACGGCGGGGTCACGGTGAGTGGTCCGGACCCCACCTTGGCCGAGGCGCCGTACGAAACCCATCGGGCGCGATACCCATCTGCGCCGCCGCGGAGCCCGTCGCGACCTCGGCGGCCCGGCCTGCGGAAATGGGCATTGGAGCCCATCGACGGGTCGGGCGCGGCGGAGGGAGGCTGGCCACGGACCGGTCGCCGAGCCGCGCCCACGACTCGGGCGTGGGGTGCGCGGTGACCGACAGTGGAGACAGAGCCGTATCGCACGAGGAAGGGTTGTCATCCCGGTGTCGCTGTTCTGGCGGATCTTCGCCCTCAACGCCGTGGTGCTGGGGTCTGCCACCGCGCTGCTGCTGTGGGCCCCGGTGACGGTGTCCGTGCCGGTCGTGCTGACCGAGGCGGTCATCCTGGTGGCCGGCCTGGCCGTCATGCTGGTCGCCAACGCGGCCCTGCTGGGGATCGGCCTGGCGCCCCTGGGCCGGCTCGCGAAGCTGATGACCACCGTCGACCTGCTGCGCCCCGGCCAGCGCCTGCCGGAACGCGGGCACAGCGAGATCGCCGAGCTGATCCGCACCTTCAACGCCATGCTCGACCGCCTCGAACACGAACGGGCCGCCAGCAGCGCCCGCGTCCTGCTCGCGCAGGAGGCCGAGCGGCGCCGTATCGCCCAGGAACTCCACGACGAGGTCGGCCAGAGCATGACCGCGATCCTGCTGGCGCTGAAGCGGGCGGCGGACACGGCGGCCGAGCCGCTGCGCGGTGAGCTGCAACAGGCCCAGGAGATCACCCGCGAGAGCCTGGACGAGGTCCGCCGCCTGGTGCGCCGGCTGCGGCCGGGCGTGCTGGAGGATCTCGGCCTGGTCAGCGCCCTCACCTCGCTGACCACCGAGTTCGCCACGCACGCCGGGCTGCGCGTGGTGCGCCGCTTCGACCCCGGGCTGCCCGCGCTGGACGAGCAGACGGAACTCGTGCTCTACCGGGTCGTCCAGGAGGCCCTGACCAACGCCGCCCGGCACGCCGAGGCCGGCCGGGTGGAGGTGACCCTGCGCCACGCCGACGACTCGGTGGTCCTGACCGTCGCGGACGACGGCCGTGGGAGCGCCGTCGTCCGCGAGGGCGCCGGGATCCGCGGGATGCGCGAGCGGGCCCTGCTGATCGGGGCGGCGCTCGACATCACCTCCGAGCCGGAGGCCGGTACCCAGGTCCGGCTGACCGTGCCCGCCAGCCCCAGAAAGTCGTGACCATGACCGAAACACCGACGATCCGGATCCTGCTCGCCGACGACCACGCGCTGGTACGACGCGGGGTGCGGCTCATCCTCGACGGCGAACCCGACCTCGAGGTCGTCGCCGAGGCCGGGGACGGCGCCGAGGCCGTCGCCCTGGCCCGCACCCACCAGGTCGACCTGGCCGTCCTGGACATCGCGATGCCCCGGATGACCGGTCTCCAGGCCGCCCGCGAACTCCTCGCGGTCAAGCCCGGCGTGCGGGTCCTGATGCTGACGATGCACGACAACGAGCAGTACTTCTTCCAGGCGCTCAAGGCCGGGGCCGGCGGGTACGTGCTGAAGTCCGTGGCCGACCGCGACCTGGTCGCCGCCTGCCGGGCCGCCATGCGCGACGAGCCATTCCTCTACCCGGGCGCGGTCACCGCCCTCGTCCGCAACTACCTCGACCGTGTCCACGACGGCGAGGAACCCCCGGACCAGGTGCTGACGCCCCGGGAGGAGGAGGTGCTCAAGCTCGTGGCCGAGGGCCACTCCTCCAAGGAGATCGCGGAGCTGCTGTTCATCAGCATCAAGACCGTCCACCGGCACCGGGAGAACCTCCTGCACAAGCTCGGGATGCGCGACCGCCTGGGCCTCACGCGCTACGCCATCCGGGCCGGCCTCATCGAACCCTGACCGCCGGCCCCTCCGACCGCCTCAAGGCTCCGGCCGTCCACTCCCCCGCCGGAGCCTTGAGGCACCCCGCTCTCCCAGGACCAGCGCCCACCGCAGCCGAAGCTAGGACGACGTATGGCACGCTCCTCGCTCACCCCCGCACGCTCGTGCGTCCTCGGGGCCTCGGCGGTGGTCGCGATCCTGCTCGCCGCGCTCGCCGCGCTGCTCACCGCGACGACACCCGGCGGCCCGTCCCCGGTCACACCCGTCGGCGCGAGGGGCACGACAGCCTCGACGGCCATGACAGCGGCACCGCGCTCCACCCCCGCATCGCCGTCGGCGTCACCGACGGCCGCCGGACCGGTTGCCGCGACCGTCCGGGCCGAGGGCGGGCATCACGCGGACGACGGGCATCCGGCCCTCCGCGCCGGTGCGGCACGAATCCAGCGCCCCGCCGTCGGCGAGCGCCACTCGCCGCCGCCCGCCCTCGGCACCCCGGGCCGCCCGGGCGGCGCCCTGCCGCGCACCGTCGACGTCTCCGCGGCGACGCTGCCCGCGTCCACCTCCGCACGACCGACGTACGACGTCCGTCTGCGGGCACCTCCTCGACGGCCGGGCACCTGACCCCTGCGCTCGCTGCCTCCGTCTCTCCTCGCCGTGGACCACGCCCTGGCCGCGGCATGCCCGCCGAAGGACCGTCGTGAACCGATCTCTGCATCTCAGAGGGCTGATCGCCCTCGCCGCCATCGCCGTGTCGCTGTACGTCGCGCTCACGGTGCCCGTCCATCTCGGCCTCGATCTGCGCGGCGGCACGCAGATCGTTCTCCAGACCCGGCCGACCACCGCAGCCGACGCGGACGGCGACGCCGCGGACGCGGACGGCGACGCGGTCGAGCGCACCGTCGAAGTGCTGCGCGACCGCATCGACGCGCTCGGTGTCGCCGAACCCGGCATCGTCGGCTCCGGCAGCAACCGGATCATCGTCGAACTGCCCGGTGTGCAGGACCCGGCGAAGGCCGCCGAACTCCTCGGACGCACCGCCCAGCTCACCTTCCACCCGGTCGTCGGCACCGCCTCCGGCACCGACGACGTCCCCGAACCGCAGCCCGGTCGGCCTCGCCCGCTGGTGCTGCCCGACGAGTCCGGGCAACCTCTGCGCCTCGAGGCCGCCACGCTGACCGGCAAGGACGTCCGCAAGGCCGCCGCGCGCTTCGACCAGCAGGGCGGCGCCGGATGGCACGTCACCGTCGACTTCGAGGGCGCCGGGAAGGACGGCTGGGCCCGTCTGACCGGAGCGGCCGCCTGCCATCCGGCGGGGGACCCGTCCCGCCGGGTCGCCATCGTCCTGGACGACAGGATCGTCTCCTCGCCGCAGGTCGACCCGTCCGTCGCCTGCCGCTCCGGGATAGCCGGCGGTTCCACGCAGATCACCGGTTCCTTCGACGACGGGGAAGCCAGGGAACTGGCTCTGCTCATCAACGGCGGGGCCCTGCCCGTGCCGGTGGAGATCGCCGAACAGCGCACGGTCGGCCCCACCCTCGGGGCCGCGGCCATCACGGCCAGCGCCTGGGCCGCCGTCATCGGCACGGCGCTGACCTCGCTGTTCATCATCGTCGTCTACCGGTTCCTGGGCCTGCTGGCCACCGTGTCCCTGGCCTGCTACGGCCTCGTCTCCTACGCCGCCCTGGCCGCCCTCGGCGCCACCCTCACCCTGCCCGGACTCGCCGGGTTCGTCCTCGCCATCGGCATGGCCGTCGACGCCAACGTGCTGGTCTTCGAACGCGCCCGCGAGGAGTACGCCGCCCGGCGACGGGCCACCCCCCGCTCCTCGCTGACCGCCGGGTTCCGCGGCGCCCTCAGCGCGATCGCCGACTCCAACATCACCACCCTCATCGCCGCCGGCCTGCTGTTCTTCCTCGCCTCCGGACCCGTCCGCGGCTTCGGGGTCACGCTGGGCATCGGCGTGCTCGCCTCCATGCTCAGCGCGCTGGTCGTCACCCGGGTGCTCGCGGAGTACTCCGCCGCCCGCTCCTGGGCACGTCGCCGCCCCGGTCTCTTCGGTGTCGCGCACACCGGCACGGTCCGCAACCGACTCGGCCGCAGGAACCCGCAGTTGATGCGTCACCCGCGCAGATGGCTGGCCGTCTCCGCCGCCGCCCTCGTCCTGGCCGCCTCGGGGATCGCGCTGCGCGGCCTCGACCTCGGCGTCGAGTTCACCGGCGGGCGTCTCGTCGAGTACACCACCGCCACCGCCGTCGACCCCGACCGGGCGCGCGCGTCGCTCGCCGACGCGGGCTTCCCCGACGCCGTCGTGCAGACCTCGGGCGACGACCGACTCACCGTACGGACAGGACCGCTGACGGACGATCGGACAGCGGCCGCCACCGAAGTCGTCCGCGACCTGGCCGGCGGTGCCGATGTTCTCCGCGACGAGAGCATCGGCCCCAGCCTCGGCAAGGAGCTCCGCCATGGCGCCCTCGTCGCCCTCGCGGTCGCCCTCGGGGCCCAACTCGTCTACCTGGCCGCGCGGTTCCGCTGGCTGTTCGCCACCGCTTCGGTCGCGGCCCTGGCCCACGACGTGGTGATCCTCACCGGTGTCTTCGCCTGGCTCGGCAAACCCGTCGACGGCGTCTTCCTGGCCGCGCTGCTGACCGTCATCGGCTACTCCGTCAACGACTCGGTCGTCGTCTTCGACCGGGTCAGGGAACTCGGCCACCACCGCAGAACGCCGTTCCGCGAGATCACCAACCGGGCCCTCCTGCAGACCCTGCCCCGCACCGTCAACACCGGCATGGGCGCCGCGTTCGTCCTGGCCGCGCTGGTCGTCCTCGGCGGTGACACCCTCACCGACTTCGCCCTCGCGCTGCTCATCGGCCTCGCGGTCGGCACCTACTCCTCCATGTTCACCGCCGCACCGCTGGCCGTCGCGCTGCACGAACGCGACTGAGGTCTCTCGTCAGGGCTCGTCGGCTGCCGGCCTGCCGTCAGAGCGGGGGGTTGGCAGCCAGCCGGCAGGCGCCGGTCGCGGCGCCGCCCGGCACGCCGAGCGCGCCCAGGGCGTCCGCACAGCCCCGCAGGTCGGCGTGGACGCCTCGGGTGCACGCCGTGGTCACGGCGTCGGAGACTTCGACGCCCGTCTGCCGGACCATGTTCGTACAGGCCGGGATGTCCGCCTGTGCGGCGGGCGCGGCGAGGGCTGCCCCGCCGAGCACCAGGGTCAGACCGGTGAGGACACCGGCGACGCGGGCCGATGTGCGCATGGCAGATACCTGCTCTCCAGGATCGGTGGGACGCGCGGATCCGGCACCGGGCGGCGGACACGGCGGGTGTACGACTCCTCACCCGGGGCCCGCACCCGGGCGGCCCCACGCCCGCCCGTCGGCCGGGCGGAACCGCCCCTCCCCACCTCCGACGCTAGAACAGCCCGACCCCACGCGCACCCGGGCCGAGGCGCCGACGGGCATCTCACTCGCGCTGCATGGCGAACAGTTCCAGGTGCGCGCAGGCGGGGCAGCGGTAGGCCTCGATCGTCCAGCGCGGCCGGCCCAGCCTCCTGACACCGCCCAGCGGGCCCCGTTGAAGGGCGCCCTCGATCCACCGCGCGTTGCCGCGGGCACCCTGCCCCGAGTCCTCGACGAAGCCCGGCTCCAGCCCGACCGTGCCGCAGTGGGTGCACTGTATGTCGTTCATCGGGCGAGTGTATTGACCCGCCGTCAGCGGCGACCACGAGGGTGACGCGCCCCGCCTCCGTGCGCTTCGGGACCACCCTGGGGCCGCACGGTCACCGTTACTCAGGCGGGGTTGAGTACGTGGGCTCATGTCCGGCAGGACCGCCCGCGGCGAGTATCGACGCAACGGCGCGGCCGAGGAAACGGCGGCGCGATACAGCTGACACAGTTACGGAGAATCTCATGTCCCGACGTACGGCTCTGTCCGTGGCCACCGGTGTTGTCGTCCTCGGTGGCGTGGGGGCCGGCGCCTTGGCTCTCGCCTACGCCGGGGACCAGCCTCCGGCGATCACCGACAGCAGTGCCCGTTACACCGCTCCCGTCGGCGACCGCGACGGCGCGCTGACCTTCGTCGCGGACGTCTCGGCGTCCTCCGGTGTCAAGAGCGTGAAGGTGCTGGCCTGGCCGGAGAACTCCTCCCTCGCCAAGAAACGGCCGACCGCGAAGGACATGGCCGCCGTGGAATCGGCGATCTGCAAGCCCTCCGGGGAGGACACCGTGCGCTGCACCTACACGGCCGTGGTCAGCCGGTCGGACGCCCAGTCGTCGCCGCGCGGGGTCTGGCACGTCGCCGTCCAGGCCACCGCCGAGGACGGCACGACCACCCTGGACGACAAGGCGGCCGACTTCACCGTCGGGTGAACCGGCCGCGGCCCGACCCGCACGATGCCGATCGTGATGGCCGGTCCGGTCCTGAGCGTCCTGCCGGTGCCGGTCCTCTTCCTGCTGCCGCAGAAGTACTGCATCCGCGGCGTGATGCTCAGCGGCCTCAAGCGAGACCGACGGATCCACAGGCGGGCCGGGCGCCCTGAAGCGTCCGGGGCCGCCGCGCACACTGGTGATTTAGCCGATGGCGCCCGCGTCCCGCCCCACGACTCTGGTCGGGTCAAGCACCCGCATCCTCGTCTGGAGGGTTCCATGCGTCGTCGTTCCCCGCGCCGGCTTCTCGGCGTTCTCGCGGCCTCCGCGGTCGCGTTCACCCTGTTCTCCTCGGCGTCGACGGCCGGCGCGGCCGACGCCGCGACCACGACCGTCGCCTCCGCGCGGGCGGCCGACGCGGCCGTGCAGCCGCTGTCGACCAGCACCCCGGTCGTGTTCGTCCACGGGTACACCGGCAACGCCTCCAACTGGGTCACCGCCATGGCCGTCTTCCAGGCCAACGGCTGGTCCAGCTCCAACCTGTTCGCCTACGAGTACGACTCCTACGGCAACAACATCACCAACGCGCAGGGCCTGGCCACCTTCGTCAACAACGTGAAGGCGCGCACCGGCGCGAGCAAGGTCGCCATCGTCAACCACTCGATGGGCGGCCTCGTCAGCCAGTACTACCTGAAGGTGCTGGGCGGCAACACCAGCGTCAGCCACCTCGCCTCGATCGCCGGCGCCAATCACGGGACCACGTACGCCGGCGCCTGTCTGATCTACACGACCTGCCAGCAGATGTACCCGGGCTCCTCGTTCATCGCCCAGATCACCGCGGGCGACGAGACGCCGGGCGACACCAAGTACGCCACCTGGTACTCGGCGTGCGACGGCGTCATCATCCCGTACACCAGCACGAAGCTGGACGGCGCGACGAACAACAACGTCGCCTGCCAGACCCACATCGGCTATCTCACCGACACGACCGTGCTCGGCCAGATCGCCCGCTTCGTCGCCTCCTGACGCGCCTCGCCGCGAAGCGCCCGGGACCGGCCGCCCGACCGGTCCCCGTTCCGCCCCTCGCCCGTCCCCTTCCCCGGCGCCGCCGCTGCCGGGCAAGGGGACGGGCCGGTACGACGGCCTCCGCGACGCCCGGCAACCGGGCCGCGCGGACGACCGCTTACACCTCCTGCCCCTCCACCGGTTCCGAGCGGTCCCGGGTGAACTGCCGGCCCGGTTCGGCCCGCACCAGCAGCCAGGGCGCCCGCCGTCCGGGGCGCGGGCCCACGGTCGCCGCAGCGGCCAGGCCGGCCGTCAGCCGGGCGGGTGTTCCCGGCCCGCGCGGTGAAGTCGCGGGGCCGGGCGGACGGGCCAGCCGCCGCAGACCGCCTCCAGCACCAGCGCCCGGCCGGCCATCCGCAGTCCTCTGCGCCGCACCCGCCCCCGCTTCGTGAACTCCGTCCCCCGCCCCTCCCACCGGCGTTCGGTGCGTGGAGCGTGCTCCTTTCCGGCGTCGGACCGGTGAACTCCGTGGCACGGAACGGCGTCACCCGCCCGGGTGAATCCGGCCGTGTCCACTCCCCATGACCGCATGGCTGTTGCCCCGTGGGGGATGAATCCGGCATCCGATGCGGTTCCCGGCACCACAAGGAGCCCCTGCGTGCGCTCAGTCGTCTTCACCGCCGATTTCGGCTCCGCGCGCCAGTGGGTCGCGGGGCGTTCCTGGGCCTATCCCGACGGCGGCCCCACCAATACCGGCGACAACAAACTGGACCACCTCACCGCCGACCCCGAGTACTCCCGCACGGGCACGTTCCGCGCCGTCCGCCGTGCCGACGGACTGTGGGACACGGGACTGCTCACCACGGAGGAGAGCGCCGAGGGCTTCATGGTCCGCAGCGGAGACCGTCTGGACACCACGGTGCGGCTGCCCACCGAGCCGGGGGCGTGGCCGGCGATCTGGACCTGGCGGGACGGCGGGAACGAGGTGGACGTGTTCGAGTACCACCCCGACAACCCCGACCTGCTGGAGCTCAGCAACCACGTACGCGACAGCTACAGGTACGTTCGGGACGCGGCCGTCCGCCCCGGCGGTGTCGTCGACCTCGGCGTGACGTTCGGCGCGCGCAGCGTGAGCTGGACGCTGAACGGCAGGCAGGTCTTCGCCGACGGGCGCGGCGTCGGCTCCCGCTGGCGCGCCCACCTCATCGTCAACCTCTCCGTCTGCGCGGGGCGTTACCACCCCGCCCCGGACCCCGAGGCCACCGAGATGTCGTACGAGGTCAGGAGCCTGGTGGTCCATCGCGGCCCGGGAGGCCTCCAGGAGCGGGAGGACGAGGGGCCCGGACAGGCCCGCTGAGACCCGCACTCGCCCGGGCGCACCGGGCGCCGAACCGCTCGGGCCCCGGTGGCCGAAATGCTCTCGCTGCACATGCTTCGTTCTTGATGTCACCATCATCCCGCATCCCTGCGTTCACGGAGGCTTCTCAGACTCTGCACGTCCCCAGCGTGTACGCCATGGTTCCCAGCGGGAGTTGAGCATGAGTCACGGCCACAGCCATGACCACGGTCACGGTCACCACCACCATCACCACGACAGCGGCGAGGCCACGTCGCTGCCGCCGGCCCTCGACCTGTCGGTCCCGGACGAGGAACTGACCCCCGGCCAGCTCTCCCGGCGCTCCATGCTGCGCCGCACCGGTCTGCTCGGTGCCGGTCTGGCGGCGGGCAGCGTGCTGGGCGGTGCGGGGCAGGCCGCCGCGGCGACGTCCGAGTCGTTCGCGGCGCACCACGACTCGCACTCCGGCGGCTACCTGTGGCTCGCCGGTGACCACCACATCCACACCCAGCACAGCTCCGACGCCAAGTACCGGGTCATCGACCACGTCCGCCAGGCGAACGCGCACGGCCTGGACTGGATGGTCATCACCGACCACGGCAGCGTCACGCACGCCAAGATCGGTGTGGAGAAGGTCAACCCGGACATCGTCGCGGCCCGTGACCAGATCGACGACACGCTCGTCTTCCAGGGTCTGGAGTGGAACATCCCGGCCGCCGAGCACGGCACCGTCTTCGTGCACCCGGGCAAGAACGAGGTCGCGGTGCTGAAGGAGTTCGAGAACTCCTTCGACGGCAGCGTCAAGGGCGCCTCCGCCAGCAGCCCGGCCAACGAGGCGCTCGCCATCTCGGGCCTCAACTTCCTCGCCGAGCAGGTGCAGCGCCGCAAGGTGAAGGACGTGCTGTTCCTCGCCAACCACCCGGCGCGCAAGGGCATCGACTCCCCGCACGAGATCCGCGCCTGGCGTGACGCGCAGCCGACCATCGCCGTCGGCATGGAGGGCGCCCCCGGCCACCAGGCGGCCGGCATACCCGCCCCGCTGGGCGCGGGCTCCGGTCGTGGCATCTACGACAACAGCCCGAGCGCCGACTCCTTCGGCGGGTACCCGCTGGAGAGCTACCGCACCTGGGGCGGCTTCGACTGGATGACCTCCACCGTGGGCGGTCTGTGGGACAGCCTGCTGGCCGAGGGCAAGCCGTGGTGGGTCACGGCGAACTCCGACTCCCACAACGTGTACGCCGACACCGCGGTCCGCGGCCCGAACAGCAACTTCGACGCCAACGGCCGTTACGAGGACCCGGTCTACGGCGGCACCCTGAACGTCACGGACACCGACTTCTGGCCCGGCCAGTACTCCCGCACGCACGTCGGCGCCGCCTCCTTCTCGTACAAGGCGGTCATGGACGGCATCCGGGCCGGCCGGGTCTGGGTGGACCACGGCGGCCTCATCAGCGGCCTCAACGCCCAGCTGCGCTCCGGGAACCGCGCGGTCACCCTGGGCGGTGCGCTCACAGTGCGCCGCGGCAGCCAGGTCGACCTGGTCGTCGAGATCAGTCTCGCCAACGGCCCCAACTGGGCGCAGTTCGTGCCGAAGCTGGCCCGGGTCGACGTCGTCCAGGGCGACGTGACCGGCCCGGTCGCCGACAAGGACACGTTCGTCACCCCGGCCACCAAGGTCGTGAGGTCCTTCGAGGTGAACAAGTCCACCGGAGCGGTGCGTCTCACCTACTCCCTCGGCCGGGTGGACAAGCCGGTGTACGTGCGGCTGCGCGGCACCGACGGCAACCGCTCGGCGGTCGGCCTGCGCGGTGCGGCGGTCGACCCGGCCGGTCCGGCGATGGACGTCATCGGGGACGCCGACCCGTGGAAGGACCTGTGGTTCTACTCCAACCCCATGTGGGTCCTGCCCTCATGACACCTCCGCACGACGCCGTCGGCGTCCACACCGTCATCGGGGTGGACGCCGGCTCGGCGAACCTGCGGGAGGCCGATCACCTGATCCACCACCTGGTGGACGAGTTCGGCCTCCCGCCGGGCACCGTGGCCTGCACCCATCTGATCCGCACCGACGAGCGCCGCAGCACGGCCGTGTCGCTGGCCCTGCCCGACGCCGGGGCGGCGCGGGCCGCGTGGGCGCTTGTCGTCGACTGGGCGGGTCCGGACACGGGCGCCGCCTTCGGGGAACGGACGCACGGCTCACCGCGGGCCGCCCGCGCGGCGCGGCTGGCCGCCGGGGAACACGCCGGGCGCCGGGCCGGGCGGGCCGTGTCGTACCCCGGCGTGGACGCCCTCACCGGCACCGTCACCGTGGCCGATCTGCTCGGCCTGAGCGCCGTCGACCAGGTCGTCGTGGTCGGCGCGCCGTCGGCGGACGGCGGCGGACCCGACCCGGTCACCGCGGTGCACACGCGTGACCATGTGCGCCCCGAGTGGCGCGACGGCCGGCTCACCCTGGCCCTGGTCCCGGCGGTCGGCGGCACGCTCGCCCCGTTCGAGGTGCCCAACCCCACCCCCTGCTGCGCCGATCACGCGTGAGGGAGGCTCCCCGCCGGGTGCTCCGCACGGCACCCGGCGGGACCGTCGGACCGAGCACTCGGCACCCGGCCCGCCGCACCGCTCGGGACGGCGCACCGCTCGGGAGGCGCAACGGGTGCCCTCGGGTCAGGCCGTGTTCCCGGCGTTGCGCAGTCGGGCGAACGACGTGTCCAGTCCCCTCTTCATCAGTCGCGCGAGCGGTCGTTCGACCAGCCGGTGCACCAGCCAGCTCAGCACCAGGAATCCGGCGATGACGGCCACGACCAGCAGCCGGGCGTCCATGGTGTCCCGCAGCCGGTTGATCAGCGTCGTACCGGCCGCGTAGTGCATCAGGTAGAAGGGGTAGGTCAGAGCGCCCGCGGTGACCAGCCACCTGCCGTGCACGCGATCGGTCGCACCGAGCGCGATCGCCACCATGACCAGCAGGAACAAGGTGAAGATCAGTACGCTGCCCCACCAGCCGGAGACGTGCTCGACCTGGTCGATCCGGTTGCCCAGCTCCAGTTGGCCCATCAGCCACGCCATGCCGAGGATGCCCCACAGCAGCAGGTCCTGGCCGAAGCGGTACATGAGATGGAGCGCCAGCCCGGCGATGAAGTACCAGGCGCCCTGCGGGTTGGCCACCAGTACCAGGAGCCGGAAACCGGAGGCCGGGGCGATCATGGCGGCGGCTCCCCACACACAGCAGAACACCACGACCTTGCGGTAGGTCAGGCCGGTGGCGACGACCGCCAGGAACAGCAGATAGAAACGCAGTTCGGACCAGAGGGTCCAGTACACGCCGTCGATGTTCGACACGCCCGAACCGGACTGCAACATGGTGAAGTTGAGCAGGACCTCGCGCGTCCGCTGCCGCTCCCACACTCCCGGCAGGGCCGTCAGGACGGCCGTGGTGACCCCGATGGCGACCCAGTAGGCGGGATACAGCCGGATGACCCGTGAGACGAAGAACTGCCGCGGGGTGCGGCCCCAGCACGACATGCAGATCACGAAGCCGCTGATCACGAAGAAGATCTCGACGCCGATCCAGCCGTAGGCGCCGAAGCGGAACACCGTGGGCATGATGTCGGACACCGGCCTGTCCCAGATCAGGTTGGCCGGCTGGTCGACCCGCCAGGTGCCCGCGTAGTGGTGCACCGCCACCATCAGGGCGGCCAGCAGGCGCAGCCCGTCGATGGCGTACAGCCGGCCGCTCCCCCGTCCGCCCGCGGTGGCGCGCTTCGCCTCCGCCCCGGCGGTTCCCGACCGCCGTCCGGCCGGGGCGAGCGAGGAGAACGGCCTGCGCAACCCGGCGACGAACTGTCTCTCCGCCGACGACGATCCGCGGGCGGCGACGGGCGTCGCCCCCACGCCCGCCACAACACGTTCAGACATGCGAATCCCCATCAGGTATATGCCCGAGAAATGGCACGCGACATCCCACCCGAATGGCATGGGCTCAGAACTCACACCCTGAGACACCCGTCACTCCCGGATGGTTGTACGCCCAATCACTTCTCGATCCAGCGCGATCGCGTCCGACCCGCAAGAGGCGCGATCCGGCCGAACGGAATCGCTAATTCCCCTGCTCCCAGAGGCTTTCAGAGCCTTGACGCGCCCGTCGAGCGACCCCGACCCCCCGAGGGTCGCAGCCCCCTCGACACCTCGCCATCAACCCCTCGGCGAGCAACCGGACGCGGACGAGCCGCTTCCCGACACCCGGCGGACCGAGCCTCGTTCATGTCCTGTACACCTCACGTCAGTTCATGTACATGATCGAGTCCACGCACAGCCATCCCTCGTCCACCGCATGCGACCATGAGCCATGCGCCCGGACGGCTGGCACCTCACCGAAGACCTCGAGGAATTCCTCACCCGGAGCGGGGACTTCCTGCGCACGCGCCCCGCCCTGCACACGGTCGCGCTCACGGTGACCGAGAGCCTGCGCGTCCGCGGGATGCACATGTTCGGCGCCGAAGCTCCGTTCTTCGGCCTCCTGGAGCAGGCGGGCGAGGTCCGGGCCGCCCTCTTCCGCACCCCGCCCCAGAACCTGGGTCTGACCTCGCTCACCCCGGAGCACGCCGACACCCTCGCCGCCCGGCTGGCCGGCCTCGGCCACCGCCTTCCCGGCGTCGACGCGGACCGCGACACGGCCACCGTCTTCGCCGAGGCCTGGCAGCGGCACACCGGCGCGACGCCGACGCTCCGCAGGCGCCACCGCCTGTACCGACTCGGCGAGCTCACCCCGGCGGAGCCGCTCCCGGCCGGCCGGGGACGGATCGCGGGCGCTCAGGACCGCGAGCAAATCATGCGCTGGTACGACGAGTTCACCGCCTCCGTGGGAAACGTCGGGTCCATGGACGCCGGTTCCTGGGCCGACGCGCGCATCTCCCACGCGGGCGTCACGTTCTGGGAGACCCCGGACGGCATCCCCGTGTCGATGGGGGGCACCACCCCGATGGTCGCCGGCCAGATCCGGGTGGCCCCCGTGTACACCCCGGCCCGGCTGCGGGGGCGCGGCTACGCGGGGGCGGTGACGGTCGAGGTGAGCCGGGCCGCCCTGGCCGCGGGCGCGCAGGAGGTCGTGCTCTTCGCCGACCTGGCCAACCCCACCAGCAACGGCCTCTATCGGCGGGTCGGGTATCTGCCGGTCGCCGACTTCGCCGTGTACGAGTTCTCGGAGACCTCGGCGGAAAACGCTCCGGGCCGGTCCGACTGACCGAGGTAGACCCCTGAATTGACGGTCCGTCAACATCCGTATCCGTGCGCCGGGTGAACATGGCGACAGGTGGGGTGACGGCCCTCGGCCAGGCATCGGCGCATCAAGCGGCGGTCGGCTTCCGTTCCGCGAGCGTTCAACTCGTGGTGCCTGCACGCGCTGTGTGGTGTCTCTATGTTTCCTGAGGGTTTTGACGGAGGGGGCTATGGACACTCTTCACGCGGTCCGGGCTCGTGGGATCACCCGATACTTCGGTGACGTCGTCGCACTCGACGGCGTCGACCTGGATGTGGCGCAGGGGCAGATCCACGGCCTGGTCGGACCGAACGGCGCCGGGAAGACGACCCTGCTCGGCCTCCTGCTGGGCCTGGCCGTCGCCGACAGCGGCCGCCTGGAGATCCTGGGGACGCCGGTCGGCCGGGCGCTCGCCGTTCCCGACGGGGTCGCCGGATTCGTGGACGGCCCCGGCCTCTACCCCGCGCTCACCGCCCGGCAGAACCTCGCGGCGCTGGCCGCCCTGCGCGGTCGTACGGCGCGGACGGCGGGGATCGACGACGTGCTCGACCAGGTCGGGCTCACCGACGTCGCCGACGACCGGGCCCGCGGCTTCTCCCTCGGCATGCGGCAGCGGCTCGGGCTCGCCGCCGCCCTGCTCACCGGGCCCAGGCTGCTCGTGCTCGACGAACCCTCCAACGGCCTCGACCCGGCCGGGAAGCGGCATGTGCACCGGGTCCTCACCCGGCTCGCCGCGGACGGCACCGGCATCGTGCTGTCGAGTCACCGTATGGACGACGTCGAGGCGTTGTGCTCGGACGTCACCCTGCTGGCCACCGGGCGGGTCGTCTTCTCCGGTCCGCTGGGCGAGCTGGCCGCCGAGAGCCGTGAACTCGACTACCGGCTGCTCACCTCCGACCCGCGGGCCGCCCGCGCACTGGCCCTGGACACGCCGGGTGTCGCGGTCGTCGACGACGCCGGGACACCGCCCGCCACAGCGGCACGGCACGGCGCCACCGCACCGCACACCGTGCCCGTGCGGAGCACCGGCGCACCACGGCACACCGTGCCCGCACAGCGTGGCGCCACGACGCGGTACGGAGCCGACGCGTTCGTCGTCAGCGCCCTGGTGCCCGCGCTCGACGTCCTGGTGGCGCGGATCGTACGGGCGGGCATCGCGGTGCGCGAGCTGGCCCCCGTGGTGTCGCCGCTGGAGGCCGCGTTCCTGGCCCTGACCGAACAGCAGGAGGCAGACCGATGACCACCGACGCCGCCGCTGCCGCTGCCGCGGACGCGTCCGCCGCCGGTACCCCGGCCGACCCCCGGGACGGCGACAGCGAGGACCCGGGCGGGATCCGCGGTGTGCCGGTGGCGCGCGGCTTCCGCTTCGAACTGGTCAAGCTGGTCGCCCAGTGGCGGATCCGGCTGCTGGTGCTGGCCTGCTGGATCGCGCCGGCGCTGTTCGTCGCGGCGGTGAGCCGGCAGAGCACGCTCCCCTCCGACACCCTCTTCGGCCGCTGGATGCACGCCACGGGGTGGGCCGGGCCGCTGGTGGTCCTCGGGTTCGCGGGCACCTGGGCGCTGCCGTTGCTGACGTCGGTGGTCGCGGGTGACGTGTTCGCCTCCGAGGACCGGCTCGGCACCTGGCGTCATCTGCTGGTGGCGGTCCGCTCGCCCCGGCGCATCTTCGCGGCCAAGGCGCTGGCCAGTCTCACCGTCATCGTGCTGCTGGTGGCGGGGATGGCCTGCTCCAGCACGGTCGGCGGGCTCGTGGCGGTCGGCGACCAGCCGCTGATCGGCCTCGACGGCCATGTGCTGGCCCCCTCGGACGCCGCCGGTGAGGTGCTCCTCGCCTGGATGTGCGCGCTCGCGCCGACGCTGGCCCTCGCCGCGATCGGACTGCTCGGATCGGTCGCGCTGGGGCGCTCCCCGATGGGGCTGCTGCTGCCCGCGCTGGCCGCGCTCACGATGCAGCTCGCCCAGATGCTGCCGCTGCCCGTGGCCGTGCGGCTCGCCCTGCCCGGTTACGCGTTCATCGCCTGGAGCGGTCTGTTCACCAGCCCGGCGCAGCTCGGCCCGCTGCTCGTCGGCGTCACGGTCAGCCTGGTGTGGGCGGTGACCGCGACCGTGCTGGCGTATCTCCTGTTCCTGCGGCGGGACTTCACCAATCCGTCCTACGACGGGCCGGGGCGCCGCGCGCTGACCCTCGGCGTGCTCCCGCCGCTCTGCCTGCTGGTCCTCACCGTCGTGGCGGTCGCCGTAACCAGGCCGTCCATGGGTTCCGGGATCAAACAGGACAAGGTCCAGCGGTCGGTCGCCGCGGTGTTCGCGCATCTGTACCGCCTCCAGACCGAGCAGCTCAACCGGCCCGCCGTCACCGAGGCTCAGCTGCGGGTCACGGCCGCGTGCGACAAGGGCGCCGGCCAGAGCGCCGCCGAGGGGCCGGGCAACGACTGGCGCTGTGTCGTCACCTGGCATCTCCCCGGCGCCCAGGCCCCGGGGACGGCGATCTACCAGCTCGACCTGACCTCCGACGGGCGGTTCATGGCCGACGGTGACGGACCGAAGGAAGTGAACGGCTACTTCCTGGTGCGCACTCCGACCGGGGACGCGCCGAACCCGCTGTGGCAGTTCGACGGCGATGTCGAGCTGTTCTCCACCACGCCGAAGGGATGAGCCCATGCAGGTGACGCGCCGGCGGCGGCACGACGAGAAGAGAGGCTCCTTCGTCGTTCTCGGCAGACCCGTGGGCCGCCGGATCACGTTCGTGACCGCGGGCCTCACCGCGCTCGCCGTGGCGGTCGCGGGCACCGCCTTCGCCCAGACCCGCCAGTTCGGCACCGACCAGGTCGGCCAGGTCACCGCCCGGGGCCAGGTCGTCTCCAGCGACCAGTACATCGCCCCCTACGGTGAGCGTCTGGTCGTGAACAACGGCAAGATCATGTCGTCCGCGGTCAGCCCGGACGGCGCCCACCTCGCGGCCTCGGTCGCCGACGGCGGGATGGCGCTGGCCCTGGTGGACCTCAAGAGCTGGAAGGTGCAGCAGCTCGTCGGCACCTCCGCCTCGGCGGACCTGCGCATCGGCAGCAACGCCGTGGGGCAGGAAGCCCCGGCGTACTCCCCCGACGGCACGCAGCTCTGGCTCGGCCAGACCGACGGCTACACGCGCTTCACCGTGAACGCGGACGGCACCCTCGCGAGCCCGACGACCGTGCGGATCCCGGCGGACGGGGCCCGGCACGCCCTGGCGGCCCAGGCCGTGTTCTCGCCCGACGGGTCCACCGTGTACTCCGCGGTCAACGGGCAGAACCGGGTGGTCGCGATCGACACGGCGACCGGGACCGTCCGGCAGAGCTGGGCCGTGGGCAACGCCCCGCGCGGCCTCGCCGAGGTCGGCGGCAAGCTCTACGTGAGCAACGAGGGCGGACGCCCGGCACAGCCCGGCGACACCACCGTCAACTCGTACGACACCCAGGTGCCGGCCGACCCGGTAACCGCGGCCACCACCACCGGCACGGTCAGCGTCATCGACCTGGCGGACCCGGCCGCCGCCGTCAGGAGCATCGACGTCGGGCTGCACCCGACCGCGGTGTACGCGGCGAAGGGCGCGGTGTTCGTCACCGACACCGCAACCAACGACGTGTCGGTCATCGACACCGCCCGCGACAAGGTCGTACAGACCATCGCCACCCGGCCGTGGCCGGAGGCGTCGGTGGGCTACGAGCCCGACGCGGTGACGCTCACCGGCGACGGCCGTCTGCTGGTGACGCTCGGCCGCGCCAACGCGGTCGCCGTCTACCGCTACACCACCCCGCAGGAGCCGGTCGGTTACGTCGGTCTGCTCCCGACGGACTACTTCCCCGCCGAGATCGCCACCGTCGGCGACTCGGTCGTGGTCTCCAACACCCGGGGGATCGACGCCCGTCGGCCCACCAGCGGCGCCGGGCACGGCACGCACGACACCACGTCCAGTCTGACCCGGTTCACCCTGCCGAGCGACCGGGTCATCAGGTCCGAGACCGCCAAGGTGTTCCGGCAGAACGGCTGGACCGGCCGCGCGGTCACCCTCGCCAAGGGCCACAGCAAGGCGAAGCCGGTGCCGGTCCCGGCGCGGCTCGGCGACCCGTCGACGATCAAGCACGTCTTCCTGATCGTCAAGGAGAACCGCACCTACGACCAGCTCTTCGGCGACCTTCCGCAGGGCAACGGCGCACCCGCGCTGGCGGAGTTCGGCGAGAACGTGACGCCGAACCAGCACGCGCTGGCCGAGCGGTTCGGCCTCTACGACAACACGTACGACATCGGCACGAACTCCGCCGAGGGCCACAACTGGCTGATGCAGGCGGACAATCCGGAGTACACCGAGTCCTCGGCCGGTGAGTACCTGCGCAGTTACGACACCGAGGACGACGCGCTCGGCCATCAGCGGACCGGGTTCCTGTGGACCGGGGCGCAGGCGGCCGGCAAGTCCGTACGGGACTTCGGCGAGTTCCAGCAGTTCCTGACCAAACCGTCGGGCGCGAGCTGGCAGAACCTGTACTGCGACGCGAAGAACATGGGCGCGACCGGGCAGGGCACCGCCTACCCGCTGAACTCGTCCTCGCCGATCCCGTCGCTCAACAGCGTGTCGGTGCCCGGCTTCCCGAAGTTCGACACCAGCATCCCTGACATCTACCGCGCCGAGATCTGGAAGCAGGACTTCGAGAAGAACGGTCCGGCGGACCTGAACATGTTCTGGCTCTCCAGCGACCACACCGGCGGACCGGCGAACGCGGCGGCCCAGGTCGCCGACAACGACCTCGCGACCGGCCGGATCGTCGACGAGATCTCGCACAGCAAGTACTGGAAGGACTCGGCGATCTTCGTCGTCGAGGACGACTCCCAGGCCGGTCTCGACCATGTCGACGGCCACCGCGCCCCGATCCAGATCATCAGCCCCTGGACCCGGCACGGCGTCGTCGACAGCCACTACTACACCCAGATCACGATGATCCGGACCATCGAGCAGATCCTCGGGATCCACCCGATGAACCAGAAGGACAGCGCGGCCGACCCGATGCGTACGGCGTTCAGCCGGAAACCGGACTACACGCCGTTCGATGCGCTGCCCAACCGGACCTCGCTGACCGCGGGTCTGAGCACGCCGCCCGCCTGCGGGGTGGACACCCCGGCACCGCAGGACCCGACCGCGGCGGCCGCGCCGAAGGCGACCGTGCCGACGGCCCAGCGGGCGGTCGCGAAGGCGTGGGACACCTGGAAGTCGCACCAGCGGCTGACGGGGCCGCGTGCCGTGCCCGACTTCGCCAACCCCGCGCAGCTGAACCACTTCACGTGGTACCAGACGCACGACTGGACGAAGCCGTACCCGGGCGAGGCGCGGATCTTCCTGCCGCAGGACGTGCCGGGCGCCTACCTCCCGTCGTCGGAGTCCGACGGCTGAACCGAGTCGAGCCGAGTTGCCGACCTGCTGAGCCGACGGTCCGGCGGACCGAGACCGCGGCATCCCGGAGCACGGGAGGCCGCGGTCTTCGGCGTCCCCGGTCACGAAGATCATCTGTCGGCCGCTGTTCGTCTTCCCGACCGGTAGCCGCGGTCCGGCGTTGGGCGGCGCGCTGAACTCTGCTCGACGGCGCCGGCCGATCGTGGCCGGCCGCACCGAGCCGTGTTGCCGAAGGGAACCGACTGTGCAGTCGATATCCGCCGTATCCCCGCAGTCCGTCCGCAGGGTGGCGCTCGCCGCCGCCACCGTTCTGCTGTCGGGCGCCGCGAGCGCCCTGCCCGTGCACGCCGCCAGCTACGGCACGCCGACGATCAAGCTGTCCACGGCCTACCTCTCCGGCGCCGTCGGGGCCGCCGGCGACCCGACCGTCACCGTGACCGTCGCCCAGAGCGGCGCCGACGCCTCCGCGCTCACCGTGGCCGCGACGAAGACCACCAAGTCCGCCGTCGCCGCGACCACCGGCGTCACGGTCACCGGGACGGCGGGCACCCGCACGGTGGCCGTGAACGCGCTGAGCCGGGGTTACACCGACCTCACGCTGACGGTGACGGGCCTGGGCGGCAAGACGGCGACCACCACCCTGCACTACGCCGCGTCGCCGGCCGTGCAGTACTCCACCGACGCCCGCTACCTGACCGGCGCCAGCGACGCCTCCGCCGCGGTCTCCGTGGGCGGCGGCTACGTCCTCGTCGGCAACGACGAGGACAACACCCTGCGGCTGTACGACGGCAGCGCCTCCGGTGCGCCCGTGAAGACCTGGGACCTCGACAGCGCGCTCGACGCCGACAAGGAGGTGGACATCGAGGGCGCCACCCTGGTCGGCGACACGGTCTACTGGACCGGCTCGCTCGGCAACAACAAGGACGGCGAGTACAAGGCGGACCGCAACACCGTCTTCACCACCAAGCTGACCGGCTCCGGCGCCTCCACCGCGCTGACCTTCGGCACGGCCGGACACACCCTGCGCGACGACCTCGTGGCCTGGGACAAGACCAACGGCAACCGCTTCGGCTTCGCGAACGGCACCGCGGACGGCAAGATCCCCAAGTCGATCGACGGATTCAACGTCGAGGGCCTGGAGTTCGCCACCGGCAGCACCACCACCGCGTACGTCGGCTTCCGCGCCCCGCTGGTGCCGCCGCAGACCGGCGGCAAGGCGCTCGTCGTGCCGGTGACCAACATGGACAAGGTCGCCTCCGGCACCCACGCGACCTTCGGCACGCCGCTCCAGTGGGACCTCGGCGGCCTGGCCGTCCGCGACATCCGCCGCAACTCCCTGGGCCAGTTCCTGATCCTGGCCGGCTCCTGGGCGGCCGACGACAACAGCGACCCGTACGCGCTGTACTCCTGGGACGGCGTCGCCGCCGACCAGCCGGTGAAGGTGCTCGACCTGCCGACGACGGACGCGGGCGGCTGGGAGTCGATCGTGGCGGTCCCCGATCTCACCCAGTCCGGCGCCCGGGTGCAGCTGATCACCGACGACGGCGCCGCCGACCTGTACGGCGACGGTGTCGAGGCGAAGGACCTCACGCACCCCGAGTGGCAGAAGTCGCGCAGCACCTGGTTCACGATCGGCTGACCCTGCGGCGTCGGTCACGGTGCCGGTCCCGCCATGGGGCCGGCACCTTTCGCATGCCGTCCCGCCCCGTGTAGTCGAACACTAAATGGCCAAAAGATGAACTGTAGGTGACACGCTAGGTACTCTTCGGAGTAGGTAGGGTGTCACCTGGTTCTGTGCGGGTGTTTGCGCCACGAAAGGCGCATCCTCTTCGCGTACGGCACGGTTCGATCGACAGGGAAAGGCGAGGCGGTGCAATGCGCCAGGCAGGAGTGCTCGACGTCGGCTGTCACAGTGCGCTGCTCACGGTGGCCCGGCACCGACCCACGACCCACATGGACTCCGTTCTCTCCCGCAAGGTGCGACTGACGCTGCACCAGTGCCTTGAGCAGGACGGACGGCTGAGCGAGCTCGGCGTGCGAGGCGTGCAACGGGCGGTGACGGAGACGCTCTCCGGGGATCTGTGCCTGCCCCGCTCCGAGATCTTCGCGTTCGCCACGTCCGTCATCCGCGACGCGCCCAACCGGCACGAGGTCATCTCCCGGGTCACCCGCGCCACCGGCGTACGGCTGCGGGTGCTCTCCGGCGAGGAGGAGGCGCGGCTCGCCTATGTGGCGGCCCGCCGGTGGTCCGGTCCCGCGGTGGGCCGGCTCCTGGTCCTGGACATCGGCGGCGGCACCGTGGAGATCGCCGCCGGCAGCGGGCCCGCCCCGGACCGTACGCTCTCGCTGCCGTCGGGCGCCCGCGCCGTCACCCGGTCCCTGCTGCCCGGCGGAACCGTCTCCTCCGAACGGCACCTGGCGAAGGTACGGCGACGCCTGCGCGAGCGCCTGCACGACGCCCCCGGTCTGCCCCGGGCCGAACCCGGCGGACGGGTCCTCGCCTCCTCCAAGACCTTCGCCCAGCTCGCCCGGCTCGCCGCCGGCCGCGGCGGACCACGCCACGCGGCGCACCGGCTGACCCTGTCCGACGTGCGCGGCGCGGTCGGCGTGCTGGCCGCCACGAGCCCGGACCGCCGCGGCCGGCTGCCCGGCATCTCCCGGCACCGCGGGGAACAGTCCCTCGCCGGAGCCCTGGTGGCCGAGGCGCTCCTGGAGGCGTGCGGAGCCGACAGCGTGGTGATCTGCCCCTGGTCCACCAGGGAGGGTCTCCTCCTGGAGCACCTGGCCGAGCCCCGACCGACGCACGCCGCCGAGCCGAGCGCCGCACTGGCCGGCTGACCGGCCGCTCGCTCGGGGGCGGCGGCTGCCTGCGTCACCCGCTCCCCCGTGATGAGCGAGCCACCGTCCGGCGGCCCGCCGCCATGCGCCAGGATGGGGGCATGAGCGTAGTCAAGATCAACGTACTGACCGTCCCCGCCGAGCAGCGGGAGACGCTGGAGAAGCGGTTCGCTTCGCGGGCCCACGCGGTGGAGAACTCCGACGGGTTCGAGTGGTTCGAACTGCTGCGTCCCGTCGAGGGCACCGACACCTATCTCGTGTATACGCGCTGGCGCGACGACGCCTCGTTCCAGGCCTGGATGGAGGGTCCCATGAAGGCCGCCCACCAGGGTGGCGGCGGAGCGGAGGGCGGGGAGCGCCCCAAGCCCGCGGCGAGCGGGTCGACCCTGTGGTCCTTCGAGGTGGTGCAGCAGGCCGCGCCGAAGGGCGCGTAGCGCGGCGGCAGCCGTCTGGGTGGTCCGCCCTTCCGGGTGGCCGCCGTTCCCGGTGGTGTGCCGCGCCCGGCCGGTCGGGCCGGTGCGGCACACCACCGGGTTCAGGGTGCGGTCACTTGACGTCGACGTAGTCGCCCGCGGCCGAGACGGCCGGGGTGGTGGACGTGCCCGCGAAGGAGTAACGCCAGTAGCCGTCGGCCGTGGCCTTGTACGTGGTCTTCAGGTTGCCGTGGCTGTCGGTGGTGACGGTCTTGAGGGTGGTGTAGGTGCTGCTGCCCTTCTTGCGGAACTGCAACTTGACCTTCTGGCCCGTGTACCCGGCGTACTTGCCGGTGTCCCAGTTGGCGCGGGTGAGGCTGCCGGTGATGGTGAGCGTCTTGTTCTTCTTGACCGGCTCGGGCGAGGCGTTCACGGTGAGCTTGGACAGACGCTGGACCGCGGGCGCGGGAAGCCCGATCCTCGCCGCGGTGCCGATCTTGGTGACGTCCGCCGGATCTTCCGGGTTCTGGCCGTTGAAGGCGGTGGCCCAGGCCACCGAGTGCCAGCTCGCACCGGCGTCGGTGATCGCGAGGTCGAGCTTCGGGTAGATGTCGACGGTCCCCTTGCAGGCCGAGACGGTGACGACCCCGTCGGACGAGGACGTGGAGGAGGTCACGGTGCACGTCGCCGCGCGGTCGCCGTACAGGTCGGCGGAGGGACTCGAGGCGGACCCGTGGTAGAGGTCCAGGCCGATGTAGAGGTCGTCGGCGGAGACGTCCACGTTCGTCGCGGTCAGGGTGAAGCTGTAGGGCACGTGCACGATGGCGCTGGTGCCCACGACCACGGCCGCCTTGCCGCTCGCGACCTTCACGTTCGAGAAGGTCACCGGCAGCGCGTACGGCTGCGGGGCCGCTGCGGCGGACGCGCGGGCCGTGGCGGATGCGTGGCCGCCGAGCTGCCAGGGGCGCACGACGGCGGTGGTGTCGGCCGCCTGGGCGGCCGGCACGGCCACACCGCTCAGCGCGGCGGCACCGCACACGACGGCGACAGCGGCTCTTGTGCGAATTGACATGCGTTCTCCGTTGGAGAAGTGCCGGGCGGAAGCGAACGGGTCGCCCCCTCCCGGCGAACAGAACCGAAAGCCGACCGGTCGGATCGGCACTTGACACAGACTCAGACCGGCCAGACGGGGCGATGGTTGTACGCATCCATGGCTCTGTCTTCCTGCGACTTTTTCCTGGTCGTGCCGGGTGCGGGGCGGCCCGTTCCGGCCGGGGCGGCTATCCCTGCCACACCCGCTCGGCATGGTCGACGAAGTTGCGGCCCATGATCTTCTCGATACGGGTGGAGGAGTAGCCGCGCCGCTCCAGCAGACGTATCAGTTCGCGGAACTGGTCCACGCCGCGCAGGTCGACCACGAAGGGGAAGGTGTCGGCCCGTTCGCCCGCGGCGGCCACCCCGGCCTCCTGGCGCTGGGCCACGTGCTCGGCGAGCCGGGCCCGGTAGGCGTCGAGGTCGTCGACGGCGGTGACCGGCCCGTCGGTTCCGATGCCGACGTGGTCCTCCCCGCAGACGTTCACGGCGTGCGCGATGTGCTCGACGACGTCGGCGGCGCGCGCGTGACCGGTGGGGCTGAGGAACGGCATGAAGTAGATGCCGACGAACCCGCCGCGCGAGGCGACCAGGCGCAGTTCCTCGTCGGTCTTGTTGCGGGGCAGGTCGGTCAGCGCGCGGCAGCCGGTGTGGTTGATGGACACGGGCACGCGGGAATGGGCGATGGCGTCCAGGCAGGTCCGCTCGCCGCTGTGCGACAGGTCGACCATGAGGTGGTGTTCGTTCAGCGCGTCGACGACATCGCGTCCGAAGGCGGTCAGCCCGGTCCCGGCGGGCGCCGAGGAGCCGCCGCCGAGGTGGTTGGCCTGGTTGTACGTCAACTGTACGACCCGTACGCCGCGTTCGGCGAAGGTGGCGATCCGGCCGACGTCGTCGCCGACGGCCACCGCGTTCTGGAAGCCGTAGACGACACCGACGCGTCCGTCACGCGCCGCCGTGTGGATGTCGGCCGCGGTGGTGACCTTCAGCAGGTCGCCGGGGTGGCGGTCGATGACGGCGTCCCAGACGTCGATCTCGTGCAGGGTGTGCTCGTAGGGGGGCAGGTCGCCCATCACGTAGCCGAGGGTGATGTTCACGGCCGTGAGGCCGGAGGCGCGCGCCTCGGCCAGGGTGCGGGCGTCGACGGTGAACTGCTCGCTGCTCGGGTTCAGTTCTCCCGCCGCCGCCAGGGACCGGGGGGCGTTGGGGTTGTCGAGCTGGCCGAGGGCGTTGACGATCAGGGGTGTGCCGGTCAACGGTTCTCCTGGGGTCGGTCCGCGGTGTAGGCGGCGCGCGGGAAGCGGTGGCCCCGCTTGACGGTCAGGGTGATGGTGCGCAGATGGTCGATGTCGGCCAGCGGGTCCTGCGCGAAGACCGCGAAGTCGGCCTGCTTGCCCGGTTCCAGGGTGCCCGTGAGGTGGTCCTTGCCCGCGCTGCGGGCGCCGACGAGCGTCGCGGAGCGCAGCACGTCCGCCGCGGGGAGGCCGCAGTGGCGGACGAGGAAGGCGAGTTCCTCGTACAGGGCGGGGAAGGGCTCGCCGGGGGCGGTCTCGTAGTCGGTGCCGGTGGCCAGTTGGACGCCGGCCCGGTGCGCCTGTGCGGTGAGGGCGATCGCCAGGTCGGTGTTGCGGGCGGCCCGTTCGGAGGTCTCCGGGGTGTCGCCCGCGAGTTCGGCGCTGGCCCACATCCCGGCGGTCGCGTCCAGGACGACGTCCTGCTCGCGCATCCGGGCGAAGAGCGCGTCGAGGCGTTCGTCCCGGCCGGTGACCAGGCTCGCGTGGTCGACGGGCGGCTTGTCCTTGTAGGTGGTCAGGGGTCCGGTGGCCGCCTCGTGGGCCAGCAGGGTCACATGGGAGACGGCGTCGACCCCGGCCGCGACGACCTCGCCGGGCGTGGCGGGGAACACGGCGGCGTGTGCCCAGACGAGGATGCCCTGCCGGTGCGCCTCGGCGGTGATGGCGGCGACGAGGTCCGCGTCGAGGTCGGCGTAGACCTTGATGGCCGTCGCGTGGGTCCCGCGGGCCAGGGCCACCGCGAGGGGCAGATCGGTGGTGTCGGTGACGGCCTGCATCCAGGGCACCTCTCCCGGCACGGCGCCCTGGGTCACCTGGTGGGTGCGGGGGTCGTCGAAGAAGCCGGGGCCGGCCATGAGCGCGGCGTAGTGGATGTCGGGGGCGGGGATCTCCCCGACCCGTGCGGCCCGGGCGAGGTCGCCGACCTGCCGGAGGTCGTCGGCCATGTCCCGTACGGCGGTGACCCCGCTGTGCACGAGGCGGCGCAGCACGGCCTCGGCGGCGGGGCGGTCGGGCGGGGTGGCGAGGTGCTGGTGCGAATCCACCAGGCCGGGGGTGACGAAGTGGCCGGTGAGGTCGACGACTTCGACGGCCGCGGCGCCGTCGGTCCCGGTGTCCGCGGGACGTTCGGCGTCGTCGGCCTCGGCGCCCGGGGCGTGTTCGGCGGTGTCGGCCCCGGTGTCCGCCGGACGGCCGACGTCGGCCGTGAGCGCGGCGAGCACGCCCGGCACGTCCGCGTCGGGCACGAGGGCGTGGATCACGGAGCCGTCCACGACGACCGACATCCCCGGCCGCGGCGCGCTGCCGGTCCCGTCGAACAGCGTGAGGCCGCGGTAGACCACCACCGCTCCGTCCTCGGGAGGGGCGAAGGGGGCCGCCGCCCCGGCGCTCTCGCTCGTCAAGGTCACCACACTCCCGATCTGTTACGCTCTACGTAACAACACTCTCGCCATACGAAACAGGCGCTACCCTACCTCCACGGCCGGGCGGTGGACACGCCCCGTCAGGACGGTCCGCCCGTACAGCCGCCCGTACATCCGGAAGGGTTTCGATGCCAGAAGTGCCGCAGAAGGCGACGCGAACGGCCGTGGACAAGGCGCTGGATCTGATCGAGGCCGTCTCGCGCGCCGACACGCCGCCTCGGCTCATCGATCTCGCGGACGAGGTCGGGCTGCACCGGGCCACCGCCTACCGGATCCTCGTGGACCTGGTCCGCCGCGGCTGGGTGCTGCGCGCCGACGACCGCTACCTGCCCGGCACCGCCGTGCTGCGCCTGTCGTCCCGGGCCGCGCACAACTCGCTCACCACGCTGGCCCGGCCCGTGCTGGAGGAGTTGTCCGCGCGCACCGGCCTGATGGTCAACCTCCAGGTCCTGGAGAACGACGGCTCCCGGGTGGTGGACGTGATCCGCCCGGACCGGCTGGCGATGATCAGCACGCTGCACGGGGAGGCCCTGCCCGTGCACCGGTTCGCCGGTCCGCTCGCCCTGGTGGCCGCGCTCCCCCAGGAGGCGCGCCGCCCCTACCTGGAGGCGGCCCGCGCGCAGGGGCACCCGCTGACGGGCCCGGCGGGTCTGCTCGCCGACATCGAGCGGGCCGAGGCGTCCGGGTTCGCCGTCGAGCACGGCCGCAACGAACAGTTCGTCGCCTCCCTGAGCCGGGCCGTCGTGCCCGTCCCCGGATCACCGGTCTGCGCCGTCACCGTCGTCGGGCCGAGCGCCGAGATCGACGAACCCCGGATGCGGCGGCTGCGCGACCACCTCGCCTCAGCGGTGGACACCCTCTGCGGCCTGCTGTCCGGCACGAACACGGGAGCCGACGCGTGACCGACCTGCTCGTCCTCGACCGGGCCGCCACCACGGCGGCCCTCGAACCGCACCGGCTGATGGCCGCCGTGTCCGACGCCCTCGTCGCAGTGGCCCACGGCCAGGCGTCCGTGCCGCCCCGGATCGCCGCGTTCGCGCCGAGCGGGCTGCTCGGCGCCATGCCCGGGTACGTGCCGGGGCTGGGCCTCGCGGCGAAGCTCGTGTCGGTGTTCGCCGACCCCGAGCACCCGGGCCGCAGCAGCCACCAGGGCATCGTGGCCCTCTTCGACGCCGACGACGGCCGGCCGCTGGCCGTCATGGACGCGGAGCCGGTCACGGCCTGGCGGACCGCGGCGGCCGCCACGCACAGCGCGCTGGCCCTGGCCCGGCCGGGTCCGGTCGTGGTCGTGGGCACCGGCGCGCAGGCCCGTGCCCAGGTGGCGCTGCTGGCGGCGCTGCGGCCGGCCGAGCCCGTCACCGTCGCGGGCCGCGACCCCGCGGCGGCCCGCGCCGTGGCCGGCCTGCATCCCGCGGGCCGTGCGGCCGACGGCATCGAGGCGGCCGTACGCACGGCGGCGACGGTGTACTGCTGCACCGGCGCGACCCGTCCGGTGCTGCGCCGCGACTGGCTGGCCCCGGGCACGCACGTGAGCTCCGTCGGCGGCTCCCACGGTCCCGAACTCGACGCCGACACCGTCGCCGACGCGGCCCTCTTCGCCGAGTGGCCCGGTGCCGCGGCGACGGCGCCGCCCTCCGGCGCCCACGAGTTGCAGGACCTGCCGCCGGGCCGCGCCGTCACCCTCCTCGGTTCCGTCCTGGCCGGCGAGGCCCCCGGCCGCCGCTCCCCCGACCTCCTCACCGTGTTCAAGTCCACCGGCCACGCGGCCCTGGACGTGGCCGCCGCGCACGTGGTGCACGGTGTGGCGACGGGCCGGTTCACCGGCTAGCGACGCGGCAGGCGACGTTCACGACCGGGCGAACGTCGCCTGCCGCGACACCGGCGCGGACGCGCACCGGGACCGCTGCCCGGCGCGGTCACGCCGAACGGGTGGCGTCCGTCGAGCTCCGCGGTCAGATCCTGCTGCCGGTCGCCGTGTCGGCGGACAGCCGCTGGGCCACGTAGATCGGGATGACGGAGAGCAGGACCAGGACGGCCGCCACCACGTTCACCACGGGCGCCTGCTGCGGGCGGGTCATGTTGTCGAAGATCCAGATGGGCAGGGTCTCGATGCCCGGACCGGCGGTGAAGGTGGTCACCACGATCTCGTCGAAGGAGAGCGCGAAGGCGAGCAGTCCGCCGGCCACCAGCGCCGAGCGCACCATCGGGAAGGTCACGTCGACGAAGGCGCGGAAGGTGTCGGCGCCCAGGTCCATCGCCGCCTCCTCGTACGAGCCGGAGACGCGGCGCAGCCGGGCCACGACGTTGTTGAAGACGACGACGATGCAGAAGGTGGCGTGGCCGACGATCACGGTGAACATGCCGAGGCCGACCCCGAGCGGCTCCAGGACCGTACTGAACGCCGAGTTGAGGGCGATTCCCGTGACGATGCCGGGCAGCGCGATGGGCAGCACGACGACGAACGAGACGGTGTCGCGGCCGAAGAAGCGGTGGCGGCCGACGGCGAAGGCGATCAGCGTGCCGAGCAGCAGCGCGATGCCGGTGGCGCCGAGTCCCGCCTTGACGGAGACCCAGAGTGCCGCTCGGGCACCGTCGTTCGCCCAGGCGACGGACCACCAGTGGAAGGTGAAGCCGGGCGGCGGCCAGCTCGAACTGCGCTCAGGGTTGAGGGAGTTGACGAGAACGAGCAGCAACGGCAGGTAGATCACGGCGAAGCCGAACCCGGCGGCGACGCGCAGCGCGACGCGCGCGGTACGGGAGAGTTGCACGACGGGCTCCTCTAGAGGCTGCTCAGCGCGCCGGTGCGGCGCATGGCGAGCAGGTACACCACGATGACGACGACGGGGACCGTGCTGAGGGCTGCGGCCATGGGCAGGTTGAGCTCGATGTTGGAGTAGACGAGATTGCCGATCAGCTGCGTCTTGCCACCGACGATCTGCACGGTGATGTAGTCGCCGAGGCTGAGCGAGAAGGTGAAGACCGAGCCGGCGGCGACCGAGGGCAGCACCATGGGCAGCACGACCGACCGGAAGGTGCGCCCCGCCCTGGCGCCCAGGTCCGCCGAGGCGTCCAGGAGGTTCGCGGGCAGCTGCTCCAGGGCCGTGTGGATCGGCAGGATCATGTACGGCAGCCACAGGTACGTCAACGTCAGTACGGCCGCCGGGAGTCCGAAGCCGGGGCCCGCGAGGCCGAACGGCTTCAGGATCCAGTCCGCGAGGCCGCCCTCGGAGAGAATCAGCCGCCAGGCGTAGACCTTGACGAGGTAACTGGCCCACAGCGGGGTGAGGATGGCCACCACCAGGAGCGGGCGCCACCTCGGTGCGGCGATGCGGGCGGTGTAGAAGGCGAGCGGGAAGGCGATCAGGGCGCACAGGACGGTGACCGCGAGCGCGACGCCGATGCTGCGCAGGATCACCTGGCGGAACACGGGCGTGGTGAACAGCGTGTGGAAGTTGTCGGTCGACCAGACCTTCACGACCTGCGAGGTGAAGGAGTCCGTGGTCCAGAACGCGGAGACGAACAGCACGGCCAGGGAGCCGAGATAGAGCACGGCCAGCCACAGCAGCGGCGCGGTCAGCAGCAGCGACAGCCGGAGCCGGGGGCGCCGGTGCAGGGCCCCGGCGAGCCGCCGGACGGGGGAGCGTCCGGCGGCCTGCACAGCAGAGGTCATCTCGATCAGCCCTTGATCTCGGTCCAGGCCTGGACCCACTTGGCGTAGGGCACGCAGGTGACGTCGGTGCGTCCGTCCAGGCACTGCTGGATGGGCGTGTTCCAGAAGGCGATGTTCTTCCAGTACGACTCGTCACTGGCGTGGTAAGTGGCGCACCAGTTCTTGTCGCTGGTCTCGGCGCAGGCCCTGGAGTTGGCCGGCGCCTCGCCGAAGTACTCGGCGACCTGGGCGTTGACCTTCGGGGAGACGATCCAGTCGAGCCACTTGTAGGCGCAGTTGGGGTGCTTGGCCTTGGCGGACACCATCCAGGTGTCGGACCAGCCGGTCGAACCCTCCTCGGGGACGAAGGCCTTGACCTTGGCGCCCTCGTCGCCGGCGAGGTTGGCGATGACCTGCCAGGTGGTGCCTACGACGGAGTCGCCGCTCTTGAAGGCGGAGATCTCCTTGAGGTAGTCGCTCCAGTACTCGCCGACGTCGGCGTTCTGCTTCTTGAGCAGGTCCACGGCGGCGTCGAACTGCTTCTGGTCCAGCGCGTACGGGTCCTTGATCTTCAGCTCCGGGCGGCTGGCCTTGAGGTACAGGGCCGCGTCGGCTATGTAGATCGGCGAGTCGTACGCGGTGACGTGGCCCTTGTAGCGGGAGGCGTCGTCGAAGACGGCGGACCAGGAGGTGGGCGCGGGCTTCACCTTGTCGGTGTTGTACATCAGCAGGTTGGCGCCGCGGCCGTGCGGGATGCCGTAGGCCTTGCCCTTGACGGAGTTCCAGGCCTGCAGCTTGAGGCCGCTGAAGACGTCCTTGTAGTTGGGGACTAGGTCGGTGTTGACGGGTGCCGCGTCGCCGGAGGCGATCAGGCGCAGGGAGGCGTCGCCCGAGGCGGACACGGCGTCGTACTCGCCGGTCTTCATCAGCTTGACCATCTCGTCGGAGCTGGCGGCGACCTTGGAGTTGACCTGGCAGCCGGTCTGCTTCTCGAAGTCGCTGACCCAGTCGGTCTTGGGGTCGTTGGAGCCGTCCTCGACGTACCCGGCCCAGGCGATCAGGTTGACCTGGCCCTCGGTCTTGCCGAGCTTCGAGGGTGCCTTGAGGTCGGGCGGGTTGAATCCGGTGGCGGCGGAGCCTCCGCCGGATCCGGAGGAACCGCAGGCGGCGGCCGTGAGGAGGACCGCGGCCGCGGCGGCGGCCCGGAGGGTGCGGTTGAGACGCATGAGGTTCTCCGTGCTGGGAGGGCTGGGAGGGCTGGGAGGTGGAAGCCGGGTGGTGCCGGTGGTCGGTGCCGGTCGGTGCCCGAGGTCGGTGCCGGAGGTCAGTTCCGGCCGCTGCCGGGGGTCAGGGCCGGTCGGGGAGCTGGAAGGCGTGGCCGCGGCGCCACTGGAGGCGGACGCGGGTGCCGCGGTAGGCGGCGACGTCCTCGGAGGAGGTGTCGAGGTTCTGCTGGACGGCGGTGAGGCGGCCGCCGGCGTCGAGGTCGACGAGGATGCGGGTCGCGTCGCCCAGGTAGACGACCTCGGCGACGGTTCCGACGGCGGAGGAGAACTCGGCCGCGTCCGCCCCTGCGGAGTCGCCGCCCGCATCGGTCCCGACCGGGTCCGCGGCGAGGACCCGTATCTTCTCGGGGCGGATGCTGTAGGTGCCCGGGGCGCCGACGATCTGTCGGGCCGCGTCCCCCTCCAGCAGGTTCGAGGTGCCGACGAACGAGGCGACGAAGGGGGTCGCGGGCCGTTCGTAGATCTCGGCCGGGGTGCCGACCTGTTCGATGCGGCCCTGGTGGAAGACGGCGATGCGGTCGCTCATCGTCAGGGCCTCCTCCTGGTCGTGGGTGACGAACACGAAGGTGATGCCGACCTCTCGCTGGATCGCCTTCAGTTCGGTCTGCATCTGCTCGCGCAGCTTGAGGTCGAGGGCGCCGAGGGGTTCGTCGAGCAGCAGCACCCGAGGGCGGCCGACGAGGGCGCGGGCCAGGGCGACGCGCTGGCGCTGGCCGCCGGAGAGCTGGGCGGGGCGCCGGTCGCCGTAGCCGTCGAGGCGGACGTCGGCGAGGGCCTTGCGCGCCCGGACCAGGCGCTCGGCCTTGGCGACCTTGCGGACCTTCAGGCCGTAGGCGACGTTCTGCAACACGGTCATGTGCGGGAACAGCGCGTAGTCCTGGAAGACGGTGTGGACGTCCCGCTCGAACGGGGCGCGGCGGGTGACGTCCTGCCCGGCGAGCTCGATGACGCCGCCGGTGGCCTCCTCGAATCCGGCGATCATGCGCAGGACCGTGGTCTTGCCCGACCCGGAGGGGCCGAGGAGGGAGAAGAACTCCCCGTCCGCGATCCGGAGGTCGACCCCGGAGACGACCTCCGTCTGGCCGAAGGACTTGCGTACGCCCCGGAGCCGGATGGCGTTGCTTCCCATTCGGGAACCTTTCTGCGTGGTCGAGCGTTGGAGCGAAAGATATGAAGTCATAGTTCAAAACTCAAGAGCTCGTTAGGGTAAAGAGTGATCCAAGTGGTTAGGGGTGGTGGCTGTGCAGCAGGAGACACATGGAGCGCGCAGGGCTGTCTTCGTGCCCGTGGACTCGCAGGCGCGGGTCGACGTCGTCGTCCGGCGGCTGGGCAACGCCATCGAGCTCGGCCTGCTGGAGGACGGCGAGCAGCTCCCAGGCGAGCTGGAACTGGCCTCGCTGCTCGGCGTCTCGACCGTGACCCTGCGCGAGGCGCTCGTCACCCTCAGGACCCGCGGACTGCTCACCACCCGGCGCGGCCGCGGCGGCGGCAGCTTCGTGACGCTGCCCGCCGCGCCGCCCGCCGAACGGCTGCACGAACAGCTCGCCGACTGGAGCACCGAGGAGCTGCGCGACCTGGGTGACCACTGGGCGGCCGTCTCGGGGGCCGCGGCCCACCTGGCGGCCCAGCGCACCGAGCCCGGCGACCTCGTACCGATGCAGCGCTCGCTCCAGGCCCTGCGGCAGGCGCGCGAACCGGCGGAACGGGCGAGGATCTACGGCCGGTTCCATGTCGAGGCGGCCGCGGCGGCCCAGTCGGCGCGGCTGACCCGGGCGGCCATCTCGCTCCAGGCCGAGGCCGGCGCCCTGATGTGCCTGGTCCTCGCCGACAACTCTTATGCGGAACATGTCACGCGTCGTCACCATGACGTAATCTGCGCCCTACAGAATGGGGCGGGCGACCAGGCGCGCGCCCTGATGGAGGAGTGCGTCCGGGCCTCCGTGGCACACCTCGTGGAGTTGCGCCTGCGGACACTGTGACGGCGACAAGGCTGCGGCCCGGGGAGGACTCAGATGGTCAGCAGCCTCCCGGCCACGACCTCGGCAGGGATCGACCGGGCGGTCCTCGACGACCTCTCCGACGCCGTCCGTGACGTGGTGGAGCGGGTCTTCGACACGGTCGCGCAGACCCGGGCACTCTGCACGGCACGGCTGGCCGCGGTGGCCGCCGAGGGCCGCCGTCCCCTCTCGGTGGATCTCGCCGGGCTCCGGCCCCATCTGACCGGCCGGCTGCGTCAGGGCGGTCTGGTCTCCGGGCTCGGATTCGTCGCCGCCCCCGGTCTGCTGGCGGACACCGACACCCTGCTGGAGTGGTGGCAGGCCGACGCCGCCGGCCAGGTCACGCCGCTGCTGCTCGACCTGGAGGGCTCCGACTCGCCGTACGCCGACTACACGCACTGGGACTGGTACGCGCACCCGCGCGACACCGGACGTCGTATCGTCGCCGGTCCTTACGTCGACTACCTGTGCTCGGACGAGTACAGCCTCACGTTCTCCCTGCCGGTCGTCTGCGAGGGCCGCTTCGCGGGAGTCGCCGCCGCGGACGTGTACCTGCGCCACTTCGAGGCGACCGTCGCCCCGCTGCTGCGGCGCCTGCCCGCACCGGCCAGGCTGGTCAACGCGCGCGGACGGGTGGCGGCCTCGACCGACCCGCACCATCTCGTCGGCTCGCTCACCAAGGGGTTCGACTTCGCCGCGCTGCACGCCGGTGCGGCCCTGCCCACGAAGCAGGGCGGGCTCGCCCTGTTCCCCTGCGGGGACACCTCGCTCCTGCTGGTCACCCCCACCGCCTGACCGGGCGCCCCGCGCCCCGGCCTCCGGCCGCCTACCGGCCGAGGTCCCGGGCCACCTCGCGGGCCGCGCGCGCCCCCGACGCCAGGGCGCCCTGGACGGACCCGGTGGCCCGGTGGTCCCCGCACACGTACCGTCCGGGAGCGACCCGGGCCGTGCGGCTGAGCGGCCACGGGGGTGTCATGACCGGCAGAGCGTCGCGCACGGTGCGCGAGGTCAGCAGGTCCCAGCCGGCTGTGTCCACACCGTACGCGCCGTGCGCGCCGTACGCGTCGCCGAGGGCCTCGCGGACCGCGCGCTCGCGGCCCGCCGTGTCCTCGCCGAGCACCGAGGTGGCGATCAGGGACATGCTGGCGGGCGCGTACTCGGGTACGACCTCGGTGAGGACGCAGGTGTTCAGGAACCGTCCGCGGGTGTCGGTGAGGAGCGTGGGCTCGGCGAGCGGGGAGCGCGCGGCGACGTGGTAGTACGTCGTCACCACGCGGTACGCCGGCACGTCGAGCCCCGGCAGCAGCACGGCGGCCGGGCCTGGGCCGGTGGCCACCACCACGGCGCGGGCCGGGAGTTCGGCCCCCGTGACCAGTTCGACCCCGTCGTCCGTCAGAGCGGCCACCGCCGTCTCCAGGCGCAGGGTCCCCGCGGGCAGCGCGTCCGCGAGCAGGCGCGGCACCGCGCCGATCCCCTCCCCCGGCAGACAGAGGGTGCCGCGCAGCATGCTGCGCCAGACGAGGTGGAAGAAGCGTGCGGAGGTCTCCAGTTCGTCCTCCAGGAAGACACCCGAGAGGAAGGGGCGGAAGAACCGCTCGACGAACTCCTCGGAGAAGCCGGCCGCCGCCAGCGCGGTCCGCGTGGTGCGGTCCTCACCGCGCTTCAGCAGTCGTACGGGGGCCAGCAGGTCGCGGGCCGAGAGCGCGCCGAGGGCGAGCAGGTCGCGCGGTCCGGCGAGGCGTCCGGGACGCAGGTCGCCCAGGTCGCGGGGGCGGCGGGTCGGGTCGCTGAAGCGCAGCGGTCCGTCGTCCGTGTGCACCAGGACGCCCGGAGTGAAGGGCCTCAGCCGCAGGGCGCGCAGCGCGAGCCTGCGGCGCACCTGCGGGTAGGAGGTGTTGAAGACCTGGAAGCCGCGATCGACGACGAAGCCCTCGTGCCGGTCGGAGCGCATCCGGCCGCCGACCTCGTCGGACGCCTCCAGGAGCGTGACGTGGAGTCCGCTCGCCAGCAGGTCGCGGGCGCAGGCGAGACCGGCCGGGCCCGCGCCGACCACCAGCACATCCGGTACGCCGTGGGTGGCGGCCATGGGCGCTCTCCTCGCTCGACGGGGCCGTGGATCCGGCGCCGCGGCCGTCCCTCGGCCCGCGCCGACCGCCGCGCACGCCGTGCGCGGCCTCCTCGGCCGATCTCCTCGACCGATCTTCCCTCCGGACCGGCCCGCCGGATGCGGGCCACGCTGACCGGATACGTCCGTCCGGGCGACGGAGCTGCCCCGCCGCGGCGGGGCACCGGAGCGCCGCGGCCCCGCGCCCGGGGTCTCCGGGTGCGGGGCCGCGGCGTGGGCGGGCCGTCCTACTTGGTGAGAGGGGACAGCTTGGGGTCGTTGGCGTAGGCCTCGGCCGCGTTCTCCTTGGTCACGATGACCGGCGGGAGGAGGTACGACGGGATGACCTTGGAGCCGTTGTTGTACGACTTGGTGTCGTTGATCTGCGGCTTGTCGCCCTTCTGGAGGGACTTGACCATGTTGATGGTCTCGGCGACGAGCTTGCGGGTGTCCTTGTTGATGGTCGAGTACTGCTCACCGGCCATGATGGACTTGACCGACTCGACCTCGGAGTCCTGGCCGGTGACGACCGGGACCGGCTTGCCGGCGCCCTTGACCGAGGTGATGATCGCGCGGGCGAGGGTGTCGTTCGGCGACAGGACGCCGTCCAGCTTCTTGGAACCGTAGGTCGAGGTCAGCAGCCCGTCCATGCGCGACTGGGCGTTCTCCGCCTTCCAGCCCTGGATCGCGGTCTGCTTGATGTCCTTCTGGCCCGAGCCGACAACGATGTCACCCTTGTCGATCAGGGGCTGCAGCACCTGCATCGCGCCGTCGAAGAACACCTTGGAGTTGTTGTCGTCCGGCGAACCGGAGAACAGCTCGATCGTCCAGGGGCCCTTCGGCTTCTTCGCCTTCATGCCGTCGATCAGGGCCTGGCCCTGGAGCTGGCCGACCTTGAAGTTGTCGAACGCGATGTAGTAGTCGAGGTCGGGCGTGTTGGTGATGAGGCGGTCGTAGGCGATGACGGTCGCGCCCGCCTGCTTGGCGGCGGCCACCTGGGTGGAGAGCTGCGAGGCGTCGGTCGCGCCGATCACGATGACCTTCGCGCCCTTGGTGACCATCGAGGAGATCTGCGCCTGCTGGTCGGCGACCGTGGTCGAGGCACCCGCGTACTGCACGTCGGCCTTGAAGCCGGCGTCCTTGAGGCCGTTGGTGAACAGGTCACCGGCGAGCACCCAGTTCTCCGAGGTCTTCGCGGGCAGCGCGACCCCGACGAGGGAGTCCTTCGCGAAGCCCTTGGCGGCGCCCTTGTCCGAGCTGGAGCCCTCACGCTCGTTGGAGCACGCGGTGCCCAGGCCGAGCAGTGCGACGGCGCCGATGGCGGCGATGCCTCTGATGATGCCTCTGCGCATGGTGGGATGAGCCTTTCTTGCGGTGGTACGGGGTGAGTGGAACGCCGTGGGAGACGGCGTAGGCGGTGCGGACCCGGCGTTCAGCCTGCGACCTGTGCCTTGTCGGTGTCGGTGTCCGTGTCGGTGGCCGGCTTGGGCGGATCGGCGGGGGTGTCCGCCTGGTCGCGCTGGAAGGGACGGGCCAGCGCTCCGATGATCGAGAAGCGCCCCTGCTTCTTGCTGTAGACGTCGAACGCGACGGCGAGCAGCAGGACCAGGCCCTTGATGATCTGGACCATGTCGGAGCCGACGCCCTCGAGCTGAAGTCCGTTGTTGAGCAGGGCCATGACGAGACCACCGACGATGGAGCCGCTGATGGTGCCGAGGCCGCCGGAGACCGCCGCGCCGCCGATGAAGACGGCCGCGATGGCGTCGAGCTCCCAGCTCAGTCCGTCCTGCGGTCCCGAGGCGGCGGACCGCGCCACGAAGATCATGCCTGCCAGTGCGGCGAGCACGGACATGTTCATCATGACGAGGAAGTTGACCCGCTTGAGCTTCACACCGGACAGCTCGGCCGCGCGGGAGTTGCCGCCGACGGCGTAGATGTGCCGGCCGCCGATGGTGTTGCGCGTGTAGTACGAGTAGGCGAGCACCAGGACGATCAGGATGATGCCGGAGATCGGCACGCTGGTGCCGATGCGGCCGCCGGCGAAGCGCAGCGTCGCGAAGACGATGACGCCCAGCATGACCGCCAGCCGGATCCCGGTCACCCACAGGGGAGCGGCGTCGGCGTTCATCTCGCGCCGGGTCTGCCGCGCCTTGAACTCCCGCGCCACCACGCCCAGGCAGGCGAGGAGGCCGAGCAGCAGGGTCAGGTTGTTGTAGCCGGTGTCCGGGCCGACCTCGGGCAGGAACCCGGCGCCGATGTCCCGGAAGCCGAGCGGCACGGGCACGGTGTCGGCGTTGCCGATGTACTGGTTGCCGCCGCGGAACAGCAGCATGCCGGCCAGGGTGACGATGAACGCGGGCACCCCCACGTAGGCGACCCAGAATCCCTGCCAGGCGCCGATCACCGCGCCGACGAGCAGGCCGAGCACGATGCCCAGGGGCCAGGGGATCGAGTACTCCTGCATCGCCTTGGCGACCACGATGCCGGTGAACGCGGCGACCGAGCCCACGGAGAGGTCGATGTGGCCGGCCACGATCACCATCAGCATGCCGATGGCCAGGATCAGGATGTAGGAGTACTGGCTGACCACGGCGATGAGGTTGCCGGAGGTCAGGGTCAGCCCGCCGGTCCAGATCTGGAACAGCAGGACGATCGCCACGAGCGTGGAGATCATGCCGAACTGCCGGGCGTTGGAGGTCGTACCTCCGAAGAGGTTCTTCTGCAGGTCTGTGATGCGGCTCATGGGGTCGCTGTCTTCGTGAGAGAGGTCATCTTCTTCATCAGGAGTTCCGGGTTCGCGTCCTGCCGGGTCACCTCACCGGTGATGGCGCCTTCGAACACCGTGTAGATGCGGTCGCACAGTCCGATGAGCTCGGGCAGCTCCGAGGAGATGACGATGACGCCCTTGCCCTGGTCGACCAGGCGCTGGATGATCCCGTAGATCTCGTACTTGGCGCCCACGTCGATCCCGCGGGTCGGCTCGTCGAGGATCAGCAGGTCGGGATCGGTGAACATCCACTTCGCGAGGACCACCTTCTGCTGGTTGCCGCCGGAGAGCTTCACCACGCCCTCGTCCACGCTCGGGGTCTTGATCCGCAGGCTCTGGCGGTACTCCTCGGCGACGCGGTGCTCGCGCACCGGGTCGACGACCAGGCGGCGGGCGATCTTCGACAGCTTGGCGGCCACCATCGAGGTCTTGATGTCGTCCAGCAGGTTCAGGCCGATGGACTTGCGGTCCTCGCTGACGTACGCGAGCCCGTTCCTGATGGCGTCCGGCACCGACTTCAGCTGGATCTCCCGGCCGTCCTTGAAGACCTGCCCGGAGACGTAGTGGCCGTAGGAGCGGCCGAACAGGCTCATCGCGAGTTCGGTGCGGCCCGCGCCCATGAGTCCGGCGAAGCCGACGATCTCACCGCGTCGCACGGTGAAACCGGACCCCTTGCACACGAGCCGGTCCTCCGAACTCGGGTGCTTCACCGTCCAGTCGCGGACCTCGAAGAACACCTCGCCGATGTCGGGCGTGTGGTCGGGGAACCGGCTGTTGAGCTCCCGGCCCACCATGCCGCGCACGATGCGGTCCTCGTTGACGCCGTCGGCCCGGACGTCCAGGCTCTCGATCGTCCGGCCGTCCCGCAGGATGGTGATGGTGTCGGCGATCGCCTCGATCTCGTTGAGCTTGTGCGAGATGATGATCGAGGTGATGCCCCGCTCCCGGAAGCCTCGCAGCAGGTCCAGCAGATGCTGCGAGTCCGCCTCGTTGAGGGCCGCGGTCGGCTCGTCGAGGATGAGCAGCTTCACGTCCTTGGCGAACGCCTTGGCTATCTCCACGAGTTGCTGCTTGCCGACGCCGATGTCCTTGATCAGCGTGTCCGGGTCCTCGTGCAGCCCGACCTGCTCCATCAGCTCCAGGGCCCGGCGCTGCGCGGTCTTCCAGTCGATCGAGCCGCGCCTGCGCGGTTCGTTGCCGAGAAACAGGTTCTCGGTGATCGACATGCCGGGGACCAGCGCCAGTTCCTGGTGGATGATGACGATGCCGGCCTGCTCGCTGGCGCGGATGTCGTGGAACTGGACGTCCTCGCCCCGGTAGACGATGTCGCCCGTGTAGCTGCCGTGCGGGTGCACGCCGCTGAGGACCTTCATGAGGGTGGACTTGCCGGCGCCGTTCTCGCCGCAGATCGCGTGGATCTCGCCCTCGGCGACCACCAGGCTGACGTCCGCGAGAGCCCTCACGCCCGGGAACGTCTTGGTGATCGACCGCATCTCGAGAAGGGTCGGGGGCCGGGTCATGAGCCGGGCCCCGCGTCGCGGAGACCGCGCCGAGCACGCGGGTCCCGGCGTAGCGGGATGCGACATTTCGTGGACATCAACTTGCCTCCGATGGCACTGCCTCGTGCCTCCAGGTCCTGCGTGTTTCGTCTGCGGGACCGGACTTTAAATCCATTTGTTTTACTAAGTCAACGCCCCGGCGGCGGTATCGTCGACGAGCTGGAACATGAGAGGACGATGCGTGCGGCAAGCAGGAACAAACCTCCCCAAGGTCGGGCGATACAACAGAGCGGTGGTCCTCGACCAGATCCAGCTCGCGGACGGCATCAGCCGGGTCGAGATCGCCCAGCAGACCGGCCTCACCCCGCAGACGGTCTCCGGCATCGTGCGCCGACTGCTCGACGAGGGGATCGTGCGGGAGGACGGAGCCAGCCGCGTCGCCAGCGGCGGCAAACCCCGCACCACCCTGCGGGTCAACGCCGACGCGGGCAGCGCCGTCGGACTCGCCTTCGACCCGGTCGAGCTCACCTGTGCCGTGGTCGACCTGCTGGGCCGCCCGCTGGTCGTCCAGCGGCGTCCCACCCCCGCCCGCACCGACCCGGCGCACGTCGTGTCGGCCATGGCCGAACTGGTCGCCGACGTGCTCGACGAGGCGAAGGTGCCCCGCGAGAAGGTGCTCGGGCTGGGCCTTGCCACACCGGGGCCGATCGACCAGGAGCTGGGCGTGGTCGTCACGCCCCCGCAGCTCGTGCACTGGACCCGGGTGCCCCTGCAAAGCATGCTGAGCGAGGCCACCGGCCTGCCGGTGACGCTGGACAACGACGCCACCGCAGCGGCGATCGGCGAACGCTGGTCCGGCCTCGGCAAGGGCGTGGCGAACTTCGCCTACCTCTACCTCGGCACCGGCATCGGCGGCGGTCTGATCCTCAATCACCAGGTGTACAGGGGAGGCTCGTTCAACGCGGGCGAGTTCGGGCACTCCTCCGTGCTGACCGACGGGCCGGAGTGCTACTGCGGCAACCGGGGCTGTCTGGAGCGCCTGGTCAACCCCTCCGCGATCGTCGCCGAGGTACACCGTCGGCTCGCCGCCGGGCCCCGCGCCGACAGTACGCTCTCGCAATCGTTCGAACGGGATCCGGCTTCCGTCGACCACGCGGCGATCCAGCTCGCGGCGGGGGCCGGCGACCCCGTCGCGACGGCGGTCGTCGACGAGGCCGCGGGACACGTCGCCACGGTCGCTGTCACCATCGCCAACTTCATCGACGTGGATCTGATCATCCTGGGCGGTCACGGCATCCAGCACGTGGAGTCGCGCTACCTGGACATCGTCGCCTCGGCGCTGGCGAGCAGACCGCTGGCCCGGCACATCCGCACGGTGGAGGTCGCCGCCTCCCCGCTCGGCACGGACGCCGCGGTCGTGGGCAGCGCCGCGCTGGTCCTGCACGCGACGTACTCCCCCCAGCTCTCGGCGCTGCTGTCGAACTGAGCGCGGCCGGAACGAGGGCGTCCGGGACCCGAGGCGGCCGGAACCAGGCGGCGGCGGGGCGGGCTCCGGGCGCCCGCCCCGCCGTATCCCGTCCCGGCGGCACCGCCGATACGTGCGCGACACACACAGCTGCGCCGCAACCGCGGCGGCCGCAGGGATGTCTGTCATCCCGTGGCCGGAGGCATCCGAAGCGGTGATGCGCCGGGACCACGACGGGTCCTGGGGGGATACGGATGAGCGCATGGACGGTTCCCGGATATACCGAGTCGCTGGAGCTCGGCTCCGGTGCCAGCGGCCGGGTCGTCTTGGCCGTGCACCATGAAACGGGCATCGCGGTCGCGGTGAAGTACCTCAGCGAGTCGCTGTACACGCGCCCCGGCTTCGTCAGCGGCTTCCGGGCGGAGGCCCGGCTGCTGGCCGGCCTGGACAGCCCGTACGTCACCGGGCTTTACGAGTACGTCGAGAGCCCCGACGGTGCCGCCATCGTGATGGAACTGGTGGACGGGGTCTCCCTGCGAGCCCTGCTCAAGCGGGAGGGGCCGCTCACGCCCGAGGCCGCGCTCGTCGTCCTCAAGGGCTCGCTGCTCGGCCTGGCCGACGCGCACCGGATCGGCGTGGTCCATCGCGACTACAAGCCGGAGAACGTCCTGGTCCTGCCGGACGGCACGTCGAAGCTGGTCGACTTCGGCATCGCGGTGAGCACGGGCGAGAGCGCGGGTGTGGCCGGGACGCCGTCCTACATGGCTCCGGAACAGTGGACCGGCGCCCCCGCCTCCCCCGCCGGTGACGTGTACGCGGCCACGGCGACCTTCTTCGAATGCCTCACGGGCCGCAAGCCGTACGCGGGCGACAACCTCGCCGAACTCGCGCTGCGCCACCTCGACGCGCCCGTCCCCTTCGACGAGGTACCCGAGTCCGTACGGTCCCTGGTCCGTCAGGGCCTGGCCAAGTCGGCCGCGCAGCGGCCCGCGGACGCCGAGGCCTTCGTCGGCGAACTGGAGACGGCCGCCGTCCACGGCTACGGCCCGGACTGGGAGGAGCGCGGCCGCAGCCGGCTCGCGGCACTGGCTGCCCTGCTGACACTGCTGCGTCCGCCGGCCCGTACCGCCCGGCTGTCCACCACGGACACCGCCCGCACCGTCCTGCGGCGGAGCTGGTTGCGGGCACCGGGCCTCGGCACCGGACGAGGACACGCGTGGCGGCCCACGCTCCCGGGCGTCCTGGTGTCCGCCGTCGTCGCGCTCCTGCTCGTCCTGCTGGCCCGCGGCGTACCGTTCGGCGGCGCTCCGGCGGGCGAGCGGGCCGACGAAGCCCTGGCCACGACCAGTGCGGGGCCAGGAGCGGGGCCCGGAACGACGCCCGCCACCGGCGCGTCGGCCGACCCGTCCGGGTCGGCCGCCCCTTCCGGGTCGCCCGGCCCCTCACCGTCGGGGAGCGGGACCACGGCCCCCGGCGCTCCGTCGGCGCCGCCCGCTTCGAGTCCGGCATCGGTGGACCCGCCGACCGGCCCGGCGACGCCCACGGCCACGCCGACGGCCGCGCCGCCCACGGTGTCCGCCACCCCCAGCGCTCCCGCCTCGCCCACGGCGCCCGCCGCACCGGCCGTGAAGGCCGTCACCCTCTCCGGATTCCGGCAGACGGGTCCCACCACGGGCACGGCCACGGTCACCGTCACCACGGACGGCACCGGGCCCCTGACCCTCGTCGTCTCCTGGTACACCGGCGCCACGAGCGGTCAGCTCGGCACCCCGGACGGCGCGTCCCAGGCGTTCGAGCGCAGCGGCGCGACGCAGTACACGATCGCCGTCGACCACACGTTCCAGGGCGGCGGCTGCTACTGGGCCGTACAGGCCACCACCAAGCCCGCGTCCGCCGACGGCGGCGCCACGCAGCAGCTTCTGACGAGAGGGTGCAGCCTGCGATGACTCCGGACGACGAGCGCACTCGGCCCGCGCACTCCGAGACCCCGTCCACCGCCGCCGTTCACGGCACGGGCGGCGTGCCGAAGCCACCCGGCCCACCGGGCGTGCCGGGGCGACCGGGCGTGCCGGGCCGACCGGGCGTGCCGGGGCGGCAGGACACGCGCGGCGGACCGGGCGCACCGGCCGAGTACAGCGCGACCGAACTGGGCAGCCACTGGATCCAGCGACCCGCGGCGGACGGCACGCTCCTCGACGACGCGACCGTCCCGACCACGCCCGCGCACGGGACGGCTCCCGATCGCGTGGAGGGCACGGTCCTGCGCTTCGGCCCGGGCGTGACCCTCGCGACGGCCCGGCGCTCCTCCGGCTCCTCCCCGACCCTGCCGGTCGTCGAGCCGGCCCCTGCCCGGGCGGGACGGGACCCGCGCCGCCATGCCCTGCCCGCGCTGGTGCTGATCGCGGCGATCGCGTTCCTGGCCTGGCAGCGTTCGGGACCGGAGGTGACGCCCGAACGGGTGAGCGTCACCACCCGCACGTCGACCGTCGGGTGCGACGGGACCATGGACATCGTGGGTGTGATCACCACCGACGGGCGGCCGGGCACCCTGTCCTACCGCTGGATACGCAACGACGGCACGAGCTCGGACGTCCTGCACGAGGCGGTGTCCTCGGGGCAGGACCGCGCGCGGGTGCGGCTGCGCTGGTCGTTCCAGGGGCCCGGCGCCTACCGGGCGGCGGCGGAACTCCGGGTCCTCTCCCCCGGCGGCGGGTCGGGCCGGGGCCCGTCGGCCACGACGCACTTCACGTACGAGTGCGCCTGACGGACGGAGAACCGGACGGCCGCGCTCCGAGGTAGGTGGCCCCGGCCCCGACGGCCGGGCGTCTCACAGTCCGCTGTCGATGCCCGTCACGATCGCCTCGCCCAGCGGCGCGTCCTCCTCGGCCAGGCCGCTGTCCCGCAGGGCCCGGGCGACCACCCGCACCGCCTCGGCCTCGGCGCCCGCGCTGTCGGCGGCGTCGACCTCGAGCCGGGCGGCGAACATGCCGCCCTCGTCCACCGTCAGCAGGCTCAGCTCCTCGTTCTCCCCCAGATCCGTGTTCCTGGGGTCGCGGGGCCGCAGCCTGCGCTCGATGCCCGAGCGCACGCCGTGGGGGACCGTTCGCAGGAAGGTGCCGGGGACGGTGATGACGTATGTGGTCACTGTGACTCCCTCTTCGATGGTTCCGCCGGCTATCGGCGGCTGCGCCCGCGTCGAGCCCGCGTCCCGCGTGTTCCCCGAACCCGGCGGTGAATGCGCCCGCGGGCCGTCCGCCGCCCTCCGCCAGTCACCCCGCGCCAGACGCAACCCTCCGGTTGCACCTCCAGAATCCATGTGCAACTCTGGAGTTGCACGCATGGACGGTGACGACAGAGGAGTCCCTCATGAGCGAGGACCGGATCGAACGCGAGACCCTGATCTCCGCGCCCCTGGAGCGCGTCTGGTCGCTGGTGGCCCAGCCCGGCTTCTGGGTGGCCGACAAGGCGAGCCTGCCCGGCACCGTGGCCAAGGAGGGTGAGTCGATGGTGGCGAAGAACCCCGAGCACGGCGACTTCCCGGTACGGGTGGAGAAGATGGAGCCGCCGACGTACCTGGCGTACCGCTGGACCAGCGCCTTTCCCGGCGAGGAGCTGCGCGACGACAACAGCACCCTGGTGGAGTTCACCCTCACCCCGGAGGGCGACGGGACGCGGCTGCGTGTCGTCGAGAGCGGCTTCGCGTCCCTGGCCGGGTCCGAGGAACTACGCGCCCAGAACCTCAAGGACCACACCGCGGGCTGGCCGGTGGAGCTCGACGCGCTGAAGACGCGCGCCGAACAGCCCTCCTCCGCGTGACACCGGAGCGTCCCGGCGCCGACGGCACCCAGGACACCGTCGACGGCGTCCTCGCCGCACTGGCCGACCCGACCCGGCGCCGGCTGCTCGAACTGCTCGCCGCCCGGGGCCAGGCCACCGCCACCTCGCTCGCCGAGCACCTTCCCGTCTCGCGGCAGGCCGTGGTCAAGCACCTCGCCGTACTGGACGCCGCCGGGCTGGTGCGCGGCGGCCGGGTCGGACGCGAGGTGCGCTACGCGGTACGACCCGACGCGCTGGACACGACGGCACGGTGGATGGCCTCGCTCGCGGCCGACTGGGACCGGCGGCTGGCCGCCATCAAGGACGTCGCCGAGGCGGCCGAGGTCGCCGAGGCCGCCGAACAGGAACAGAGCCGTCCCGGCCCGACCGAAGGGAACTGATCCCGTGGACACGACAGCACTGCGCGACGCCTACGATCGGCTGCTCGACGTGGCAGCCGGGCCCGGCCTCGGCGAGGCGGCGGACGGCGGCTGGAACGCCGACCGGATCCTGGCCCATCTCCTCAGCGTCGACGCCTCGGTCGCGGCGCTCGCCCTGGGCGTCGTCGCGGGCGCGCGGCCCGTCTTCGACAACCGGGTCTGCCTCGACACCTGGAACCTCGACCGGATCATCGCCGAGCACGCCGACCGGAAGGACCTCATCGACCACGTCCGCAGCCAGGCGGGGCTGCTGTGCGACATCGCCGACCGGCTCGACGCCGGGGCCGCCTCGGTGCTGGTGCCCGCCTTCCTCATGTCCGGCGACACCCTCGTGCTGGACCAGCCGGTGCCGCTGGCGGGCCTGATCGACGGCCTCGCCGAGAACCACGTGCCCGGCCACACCCGCCAGCTCCTCGACCTTCACCCGGCCGCCGACCCCAGCAGGGCGAGCAACGGAGCCGCGGGCAACGGGTGACGGGTGTCCCCGTACGGGCCCGTGGTCGTGGTGGCGGTCAGCAGCGAGTCGAGGACGGCTTCCTCCACGGCGTCGAGGACGGCGGCGAACAGCGGGTCCAGGTCGCCGTCGGACAGCACGGCGGGCCCGGCGGGCGCGCCCAGGGGGCGGGTGCCGAAGGCGAGACCGTAGTCGCCGCTGCCATGACCGTACGAGGCTCCCACCTTGGCGAGCGCGAAGACGGCGCGGCGGGCCAGCCGGGTCAACTGCCGGGCGTCCAGGGGCGCGTCGGTGGCGACCACGACCATGCAGGAGCCGTCCTGGGGGCCGGGGTCCACGGCGGGGATTCCGACGTCGGCGGGGGTGACGGCACGCCCCAGGACCCGCAGCGTGCCACCGAAGTTGGCCTGCACGAGGACCCCGAGAACCGCCTCGTGACCGGCCGGCCGCACCCGCCGTGACGAGGTGCCGATGCCCGCCTTGAAGCCGAGGGCGGTCAACCCGGTGCCCGCCCCCACGCACCCCTCGGCGACCGGTCCGCCCGACGCGCCGTCCAGCGCGGCCCGGACGTGCTCCTCGCGCACCGGACGCGACCGGACGTCGGACAGGAGTCCGTCGTTGCACTCCCCCACCACCGGGTTCAGGCTCCGTACGCCCGCACCCTCGGGCCGCTCCAGCATCCAGCCCACCAGGGCGTCCGCGACCCGGAAGGCGGACAGGGTCGAGGTGAGCAGCAACGGGGTCTCGATCGCGCCGAGTTCGGCGATCTGCGTCGTGCCCAGCAGCTTTCCGTAGCCGTTGCCCGCGAACATCCCGGCGGGCAACGGTCGTTCGGGGCTCACACCGTCGGGCACGATCGCCGTGACACCGCTGTGCACCCGGGGCGGCTCCACCAACGTGGTGTGCCCGACGCGGACGCCGGGCACGTCCGTCAGCGCGTTGTACCGCCCGGTCGGCAGATCGCCCACGACGATGCCGAGTTCACGGGCCCTGCGGGGAACGGCGGCCGGGGGCGCGGCGGGGACTTGTGCGGACATGCCCGGCACACTATCCACAGTCCGGCTCCGGTGCCCGCCCGCGCTCGCGGGCCGCCCGACGACCCGCCCGGCAGCCGGCCTGACGACCCGTCCGAAGGCCGGTCCGGTGACACCCTCCCCCGGTCCCCACGCTCAACCGACCGTTGCCGATGTCTTGACCTTCGACGAAGTACAGGCTTAGCGTTCCCGCGTCGACCTGAATTGAAACGATTCAGTCGTTTGATTCCCCATTCTTCCTCCAGCTTTGAGGCGCACCATGATTGAAGAGACGCCGCGTCCCGGCGGAATTTCCCGGCGTGTGGCCCTCGCGGCAGGCATCGGAGCGACGGTCCTGAGCGCGCTGCCGGGCGTGGCGGTCGCCCTCCCGGCCGCCGTGGCGACGGCGGCCTCGGGACCGGCCCCGGACGCCGACTGGTTCGCGAATCCCCCGCGTTCCGTGCGTCCCAGGTTCCGCTGGTGGTGGCCGGACGGGCTGGTGGACCCGGACGAGGTCGCCCGCGAGATCGACCAGATCGCCGACGCCGGTTTCGGCGGCATGGAGATCGCCGGCGTCCACCACAGCATCAAGGACAAGTCGGTGCTCGACACCGCGTACCACGGCTGGGGGAGCAAGCCCTGGCAGGAGGGCGTGGCCGCGGCCCTGGGCAGAGCCGCCCGGCGCGGGGTGACCATCGACCTTACGCTCGGCCCGAGTTGGCCCGTCGCGGTCCCCGGTGTCGTCCCCGACGACGAGGCGGCCGCGCAGGAACTCGCTTACGGACGCGTCTCGTTGGCCGCCGGTGAAACGTATCAAGGCCCGGCGCCCGCGTCCGTGCGCCCGGCCGGGAGCGGGGTCGCCCGGCAGCGGCTCGTGGCCGTCCAGGCCGCCCGGGTGAACACCGCGAACTCCACCCGCAAGGAGACCGGCCTCGACCTGGACAGCGTCCGGGACCTGACCGCGCTGGTCACCGACGGCACACTGTCCTGGACCGCGCCGACGGACGGCGCCTGGGAGCTGATCTCGTACTGGCAGCGCGGTTCGGCCCAGCAGCCCGAGTCGGGGCCGCACACCTCCCCGGCCGCGTACGTCGTCGACCACTTCAGCGCCGCGGGCACCCGAGCCGTGACGGACCACTGGGACCAGAAGATCCTGACGTCCGAACTGCGCCGGCTGCTGCGGGCCGCGGGCAGGACCTTCTTCGAGGACTCCGTGGAGATGGAGACCGACGGACTGGTCTGGACGACCCGGCTCCCGGAGGCCTTCGAGGAGCAGACCGGACGACCGCTGCTGCCCTGCCTGCCCGCGCTCGTGCTGGACAAGAGCAACCAGGTCTTCGCGTTCGAGGCCCAGGTGACCCGGCAGATCCGGCACGGCTTCTGGGGAACCGTCTCCGAACTGTTCAACCGTCACCACATCACCGCCCTGCGGGACTGGGCGCACTCGCTCGGCATGGGGCTGCGCTCCCAGCCGTACGGCCTGCAGACGGACGCGATCGCCTCGGCGGCCCTGCTCGACATCCCCGAGGGGGAGTCCCTCGGCTTCAAGAACCTCGACGACTACCGCTGCCTGGCGGGCGGCCGGGACATGGCCGGCCACACCGAGCTGTCCTGCGAGGCGGGCGCGTACACCGGCTCCGCGTACAGCACCACCTGGGACCGGTTCCTGCGCACCATGGGCGGCGCGTACGCGGCCGGCGTCAACCAGACGAACCTGCACGGCTTCTCCTACGCCACCGCGCCCGGGGTGGCCTGGCCCGGCTTCGCCGCCTTCAGCCCGTACAACGGCGCGGCCGGCTACAGCGAGTCGTGGGGCCCCCGCCAGCCCACCTGGACGCACATCGCGGACATCTCCGGCTACCTCGGCCGTGTGCACCGCGTCATGCAGACCGGCACCGCCGGCGCCGACGTGGCCGTCTTCCGGCAGACGGGGTACACCGCCACCGGGATCGGCGCGTCCTGGTTCACCGCGACCGGCATCACGCTCGGCTGGACCCACCAGTTCCTCAGCAGCCCGCTGCTCGACCTGCCCACCGCCACCGTCAGGAAGGGCCGGCTGGCACCCGACGGCCCCGCCTACAAGGCCCTGTTCGTCGAGGGCGACTTCTTCTACGGCTCCACGCCCACCCTGTCCGTCGACGACGCGGGCAAGATCCTCGAGCTGGCCCGGGCCGGACTGCCGGTCGTCCTGCTCGGCGCGTTCGACCAGGGCCTGACCCCGGACGTCCCGGCCGACGGGGAGACGGACCGGCTGCGGTCCACCCTCGACCGGCTGCTCGCCCTGCCGAACGTCGTACGCGTCACCGACAAGGCGCTCGTCGGGAACGCCCTGGCCGAGCTCGGCGTCACCCCCGACGCCCGCTACGCCACCGCCTCCACCCTGCTGAACGGCCGTCGCTCGACGGCGGAGGCGGACTACTACTACTTCTGCAACGGCAAGCACGCCGAGACGGTCAAGCCGGCCGTCGCCGCCATCGACCACGAGGTCACCCTGCGCCGCGACGGCCAGGGCGAGACCGTCCCCTACCTCCTCGACCCCTGGACGGGGGACGCCGTCCGGCTCGCCCGGTACACGCGCGACGGCGACGACTTCACCGTACGGATCAAGCTCCAGCCGGGTGAGTCGACGATCATCGCGCTGGGCCGTCCGGGCCTCTTCGGCGACCGGCACGGCGCCCGGCCGCACGTCGTCGCCACCGACGCCGACAGCGTCCTGTTCACCGAGAAGGGTCTGGCCGTACGGGCGACCTCGGCCGGCACCTACACCACCCGGCCGGACCGGGGCCGGACCTTCACCACGACGGTCCCGTCCCTGCCGGACGTCGTCGTCCCCGCCCGGTGGCGGCTGGACGTCGAGGACTGGCGTCCCGGCTCCACCGCGACCCGCACCGAGGTCGTCGACGTCTCGGTCACCCTCGACGCGCTCCTGCCGTGGTCGAAGATCCCCGAACTCGCCGACAGCGCGGGCGTCGGCCACTACGGCACCACGGTCGAGCTGCCCGCGGGCTGGAGCTCCGCGCACGGTGCCCGACTGGAGCTGGGGCAGGTCAGCGACACCTGCCGGGTCACCGTCAACGGCACCCGGCTGCCGGCCGTCAGCAGGCTCAACCCGGTCGTCGACCTCGGCCCCGGTCTGCTGCGCCCCGGCGCCAACCGGATCGAGGTGGAGGTCGCGACGCCGCTGATCAACCGTCTCCGGGTGGCCCAGCCCTCGGTGTTCGGCGCCGTCGCCCGCCAGGACCACGGCCTGAGCGGCCCGGTCCGGCTGGTCCCCTACCTCCAGACGGACCTGTCCTGACCGCGCCGGCCGGGGCGCGCGCCCGCCACGCGCGACGCCCCGGCCGGACTCCCGGTGCGCCCTGCCACCGAGGGCGGCGACGGCCGTCCGGCTCCGGTCAGGCGCCCGCTGCGGGCACGCTCGGCGCGGGCACGGGGGTACGGCCGACCACCGCCAGCAGTTCGAGCGGCAGTTCCGTGTCCGCCTGTCCGACGGTGAGTCCGAGCCAGCGGCCGCGGTCCTCGAGCGGCCAGACCCGCAGGCTCACGGCCAGCTGGCTGAGCAGGTCGAGCGGATCGGGCACCTCCGCCCCCTCGTGGCCGGCTATCAGGTACGACCACAGGTCGACCTCGAACGGATCGCCCCAGCGTGTGGTGAACTGCGCGCCCAACGCGTCGAGGCAGGCCCGCAGCTCCGCGTCCGCCTGGTGCCAGGCCTCGCCTCCGATGTCCTCCCAGAAGTCGTGGCTGGCCCGCAGCACGCGCACATGATGGCCGGGGCCGCCGCTCTCGATGGCGTCGTCGTGGCACGTCGGGGGGAACGGCCGGGCGAGCAGCTCGTCGATCGACGCGAGGCACTCCGCGAGGATCTCGTCCGAACAGCCTCCGGACTCCATGGTGGTCATGAACGCAGACTAGAAGGCACCACTGACAACACCCCGCGGGCGAACCGGCCCTCGTCACGCGGCGCCGCGTGCGGTCAGGGCCTTCGTGAGCAGGACGCCGGCCACGATCAGTGCCACGCCCAGCCACCACACGTCGTCGAAGACCAGGACCGCGATCCCGATCGGCACCAGCAGCCCTGCCAGGGGCAGGAACATCCCGCTCAGCCGCGGCGGCTCCGGCCCCGGAAGGCCCGCCGCGCGCCGGGCGCGGGCCCGTGCGACGTCCGGGTACCAGGCGGTGAAGCGCAGGGCCGCCACGATGGCCAGGATCTGGATGATCCATCCGGTCCAGAGGTTGTTCGGATCGTGCAGGACCAGGTCGCCGTAGGCGCCCGCGACCGCGGCGACCAGGAACGCCAGTCCCCATGCCCCGGTGATGAGGTAGTTGGTGCGCAGGAACGTGGGCGTGTGCCAGTACTCCGGGTCCACCTGCTCGCGCGCGTACTGGAGGGTGAACGGCGTCCCGAAGGCCATGGACCCGAAGGCGATCAGGCAGAGGGCGATGTTGGAGACCTCGCCGGCGTACGTCTCCAGCCAGCGCTGGGTGCCGTCGCTCGCGAGGGCGCCGACGACGGCCAGGGCGGTGAAGAAGGCGATGTCGGCGAGCTCCAGCAGCTTCCAGGAGCTGCCCCGGTTCACGATCCGGCCGGCCGCGACCAGGACGACCGTCGCCGCCAGGGCGAGCACGACCGCGATCTCGAACCTGCCGGGTCCGACCAGCAGCGAGAAGACGATCCACGGCGCCATGCCGACGACGGGATTCCCGAGGAATCCGGCGACCGCACCCCCTGCCGTGGCGGGTGCCTCGGGCTTCATCTCTCCAGGGTGCCCGCGCGGGGCCGATCGGGCCATTCGGAACCCGAGGGACCCGAGGAACCCGAGGAACCCGAGGAACCCGAGGAACCCGAGGAACCCGAGGAACCCGAGGAACCCGACCCGGGCGGCGGCGGAGCCGACGGCACACACGATCCCGGTCGCCGGAGCCGTTCCGCCGTCCGGTCCCGTCCGCCGTGCGCTCAGGTCCGGGCCGGGACCGGTCGTCTGAGCAGATAGACACCCGCCGTCGACACCAGCACGGCCATGCACGCGATGAACACCAGGCCGGCGCCCTCCAGCCCGATCGGACCCGACAGCACCCCCACACCGATCACCGGCACCGAGATGCCCGCGTACGCCACCACGAACAGGGTCGAGACCACGGCCGCGCGCCGGTCCGCGGGAGACGCCTCGGCCACCGCCGACAGCGCCCCGCGGAACGCCAGGCCCTGCCCGAATCCGCCGACGACCGCGCTCAGCACCACCAGCGCCAGCAGCTCCCAGCGCAGGGCGCCCGCCAGCAGCGCGAGACCGATGAGAAGACCCGCGCAGCCCAGGGGCAGCGACCGGCCCACCCCGACCCGGCCGGCGGCGAGTTGTCCGGCCGTCGAGGCGAAGAAGGCGAGCGCCACGACCAGCCCGCTGACCGCGTGGTCGCGTACGTCCAGGGACTCGGCGAGGAAGGCCGGGCTGACCGAGGTGAACACCCCGAACAGGGCGAACCCCACGAAGGAGGCGGTGGCCGCCGGACCGAACACCGGCCTTACCTGCGCGGGAACGCCGGGCCGTTGCGGTCGTACCGTACGCAGCGGCCGTCGCTCCCCGACGGTCTCCGGGAGCCGGAGCAGGACCGCGGCGGAGCAGGCGACCAGGGCGAGGTGCACGACGAACGGCAGGTACAGCGGCCGGGCCGCGTACTGTGCGAGGACTCCGGCGAGCAGCGGACCGCAGCCCAGTCCGCCCATGTTGGCGGCCGTCGCCACGAACGTCGCCCGGGAGGCTCCACCGTCCGGGGCCAGTTCCATCACGTAGACCGTGGCGGCCCCGGTGAACAGACCGGCGGACAGCCCGGACAGCAGCCGCCCCGCGTAGAGGTAGCCGAGTCCGGTGGCGGCGAGGAAGCAGACGGCGCTCGCCGCCGCGAATCCCAGGCCCCACAGCAGCACGGGACGCCGGCCCACGGCATCGGAGGCGTTGCCCGCCAGCAGCAGCACACCGATGACCCCGAAGGCGTAGACGGCGTAGACGACGGTGACCGTCAGCTCGGAGAACCCGAACTTCTCCTGGTAGAGGCCGTACAGCGGAGTCGGCAGCGTGGTGCCGGCCATGCACACGGCGAACACCGCCCCGCCGAGCACACATGCGCGCCACCCTCGGCGATCACCGGCCATGGCGTCGACAGTAACGGGGGCGGGCCGGCGGCGCTGGCCGAATCACCTGCCCGCGGCCGTCGGGCGGTGCGGCGACGCCCGCCGCACACGAAGAACCCCGCCCCGGATCGTCCGGGACGGGGTCTGTTCGAGCGCCGGGCAGGCCTTGCACCTGCATCTCCCCACAGGAAGTGGGGCGTCTTTCCTTGGACCACCAACGCGCGGCGCGGTCACGGTGATCTCGAGATGATCTCGTGGTGCGCTCAAGATCGAGTATAGCGTGCCCGCGCCCTGGTGCCGACCGGTCAGCCGGCGGCGAGGAGTTCGAGCGTGTCGATGACGCGGTTCGAGAAGCCCCACTCGTTGTCGTACCAGGCGACCACCTTCACGTGGCGGCCCTCGACCCGGGTGAGGGCCGAGTCGAAGATGGAGGAGGCCGGGTTGCCGACGATGTCGGAGGACACGAGCGGGAAGTCCGAGTACTCCAGGACGCCGGCGAGCGGTCCCTCGGCGGCGGTGCGGTACGCCGCCAGCACGTCGTCACGGGTGACGTCACGCGCGACGGTCGTGTTCAGCTCGACGATCGAGCCGACCGGGATCGGCACACGGATCGAGTCGCCCGACAGCTTGCCGTCCAGGTTGGGCAGCACGAGGCCGATCGCCTTGGCCGCTCCCGTCGTGGTCGGCACGATGTTGACGCCGGCCGCCCGGGCGCGGCGGGCGTCGCGGTGCGGGCCGTCCTGGAGGTTCTGCTCCTGCGTGTAGGCGTGCACCGTCGTCATGAAGCCGTGCTCGATCCCGGCGAGGTCGTCGAGCACCGCGGCCAGCGGCGCGAGCGCGTTCGTCGTGCAGGAGGCGTTCGAGACGATCGTGTGGACGGCCGGGTCGTACGCGCCGGAGTTGACCCCGTACGCCAGGGTGACGTCGGCGCCGTCCGACGGGGCGCTGACGAGCACCTTCTTCGCGCCCGCGTCGAGGTGGGCACGGGCGTCCTTGGCCGAGGTGAAGCGACCGGTCGCCTCGAGGACGATGTCCACCTCGAGTTCGGCCCACGGAAGCTGCGCGGGCTCGCGCTCGGCGAGCACCTTGATGCGTCGGCCGTCGACGACGAGGACGTCCCCCTCGACGGTGACCGGGCGGCCCAGCCGGCCGGCCGTCGAGTCGTAGGCGAGCAGTCGCGCAAGGGTGTCGGGCTCCGTGAGGTCGTTGACGGCGACGATCTCAAGGGCGCTGTCGCGCTCGAGCAGTGCGCGCAGCACATTGCGTCCGATGCGGCCGAATCCGTTGATGGCGATGCGAGTCATGAGTGATGTCCCTTCGGTTCACCACCAGCGTCGCGTGCCGTCGTGGCGGCGGACAGTGGCGGGATCGCCACGGTTCAAAAGGATCGCGCCATGATCCCCCATGGCTCGCGTCATGGGGTGGCGGTGGTGCATCGCGGCAGGTCGCGGGGTTATTCGCCCTGGGCGAAGGTGCGGCGGTACTCGGTCGGTGTGGTGCCGAGGATGCGATGGAAGTGCAGCCGGAGGTTCGCCCCGGTGCCCAGGCCGACCTCGGCGGCGATCTGCTCGACCCCGCGCTGCGAACGTTCGAGCAGTTCGCGGGCCATGTCGATACGGGCCCGCATGACCCACTGCATCGGCGTGTAGCCGGTCTCCTCCACGAAGCGCCGCGAGAACGTGCGCGGCGAGACCGCCGCCTGCCGCGCCAGGATCTCCAGGGTGAGGGGCTCGTGGAGCCGGTGCAGCGCCCAGGCGCGGGTGTCGGCGAACCGCTCGCCGTGCGGCTCGGGCACGCTGCGCGGCACGTACTGCGCCTGGCCGCCGCTGCGGTAGGGGGCCGCGACCAGGCGCCGGGCCGCGTGGTTCGACGCGGCCACCCCGAGGTCGTCGCGCAGGACGTGCAGACACAGGTCGATGCCGGAGGCGGCGCCCGCCGACGTCAGGACGCTGCCCTCGTCGACGAAGAGGACGTTCTCGTCGACCTGGACCCGCGGGTGCCTGGCCATCAGGGCCCGCGTGTAGTGCCAGTGCGTGGTGGCCCGCCTGCCGTCCAGCAGGCCCGTCGCGGCGAGCGCGAAGGCGCCGGTCGAGATGGCGGCCAGCCTCGCCCCGCGGCGGTGGGCGGCGATCAGCGCGTCGACGACGGCCCCCGGCGGGTCGTCGCGGTCGGGGTGTCGGTAGCCGGGGATGAAGACGATGTCGGCCCAGGCGAGCGTGTCGAGGCCGTGCGCGACATGGTACGAAAGTCCGTCGCCGCCGGTCACCAGACCGGGTGCCGCGCCGCACAGCCGCACCTCGTACGGCATGCTCGCCCGCGTGGAGAAGACCTGCGCGGGAATGCCGACGTCGAGCGGCTTGGCGCCCTCCAGGACGAGGACGGCGACGCGACGCAGACGAGAGGCTGACACGGGGACAGGGTACGCAGGCGCCGCGCGGGCGAGGGCCGCGGACGTGGGACGACGGTGATCCGTCCAGCCGTGACGGCCGGACGGATCACGTCGGCGAAACAGCCCGGTGGGGCCGGTCAGCGGACGCGGATGAAGACCACGTCGTAGCCGCTCGCGGTGGAGCGGTTCTTGACGTAGACGCCGTCCTTGCCGCCGTTGGGGTTGCCGGTGTTGCCCTCGACCGCGGTGAAGCTGGAGCCGCCGCTCCACGAGCGCACGATGCCGATGTGCTCGTGGCCGCCGGTGAAGTCGCTGCCGCCGTTCCAGTCGTAGGCCACGATGTCGCCGGGCTGCGGGCTGTTCGTCACCGACAGGTGGTAGTTGCCGGCCCGCGCCTGCTTGACCCAGCCCGAGACGTAGCTGTTGCGGTAGGAGGTGGCCCCGGTCTGCTGGGCCACCCAGCTCACGAAGGTCGCGCACCAGGCGTAGTTGTTGGTGGACAGGGACAGGCCCACGGCCGCGCCGTAGCTGTTCGCCCGGGCGCTGCCCTCCACCGTGCCGACCTCGGCGGCGGCGACGTCGTAGATCTTGCTGTAGCCACCGCCGGGCGGGGGCGTGGTCGGCGGGGTGACCGCGCCGTACAGCGCCGCCTTGGTGTTCGGCCCTACCTGGCCGTCGACCGACAGGCCCTTCTCGGACTGGAAGTCGCGCACCGCGGCTTCGGTCATCGGTCCGAAGTCGCCGTCCACGGCCAGGTCGGCGCCGTGGTGGTTGAGCAGGCTCTGCAACTCGGTGACGCAGCCGCTCTTCTGGCCCTTGACGATGTTCGACGGGCACGAGGAGGAGTTCAGGTTGATCGGCGCCGGTGCGCCGCTGCCGCCGCCACCGCCGATGTTGGAGTACAGGGCGGCCTTGGTGTTCGGGCCGACCTCGCCGTCGGCGGACAGGCCGCTCGCGGACTGGAAGGACTTCACGGCCGCCAGGGTCAGCGGACCGAACTCGCCGTCCACGTCCAGGTGCTGGCCCTTGCCGTTGAGCAGGGCCTGAAGGGTGGCGACACAGCCGCCGCTCTGCCCCTCCGTGATGTTCGCCGGGCAGGACGCCGACCGCAGGTCGATTCCGGTCGCGGGCGATTCGTCGGTGTTGTAGAGCTCGGCCTTGGTGTTCGGGCCGACCTGGCCGTCGACCGACAGACCGTGCGAGGACTGGAAACTGCGGACCGCGCTTTCCGTGGCCGGGCCGAAATCACCGTCCACGTCGACCGAGTAGCCGTAGTGGCGGAGCAGCCGCTGGAGTTCGGTGACGCAGCCGCTCTTGTTGCCCTGGACGATGTTCGCCGGGCAGGAGGAGGACAGCAGATTGATCGGCGCGGGCGCCGATCCTCCGGTCGCGTACAGCTTCGACTTGGTCTGCGGGCCCACCAGTCCGTCCACCGCGATCGCGGTGGCGGCCTGGTATTCACGGACCGCGTGCAGGGTGGCCGGGCCGAAGTCGCCGTCCACCGTCAGGCCGGCACCGTGCGCGTTGAGCAGGTTCTGGAGTTCCGTGACGCAGCCGCTGTTCTGGCCCTGCTGGATCACGCTGGGGCAGGACGAGGAGGTCAGCTTGATCGGCGCGGGCGCCGCCATCGCCGGAACGGCACCGATCAGGGCGGCCGTCGAGACCATCGCCGTGGTCGCCGCGAGAACACCGACGCGGGCGCGCCAGCCCGGTCTCGCGCTCTTGCTGCCGCGGTCCTGGGCGTGCGATCTGTCGGCAGGAGCGTCAAGTACGTTTCTCATGACTGCGAAATGTCTCCTTCAGCGGATCTGCGGATTACCGGCCGGACTCGCGCCCCGGCAAACGCCTGCCATGGGCACGGAATTCGGCGGGCGCCGAGAGGTTGCAATATTTGTCCGCGTTGGCGCCCTTGTGAGCCAACGATTGCCGCATGTAGTCACGCGGTCACGGTCGTCGAATGTCATGATCGGCCTGCGATTCCGCGCATGACGGTGACACCTCAAAGCGCATGCACACAATCCTGTGAGACATAACTGGCCGGATTGCACCGTGACCCGTGGCCGATAAAAAGCGGCGGGTTGACGGCCTTTGAAGTTTCGACCCATTTCAGCGGTACGGATCATTGCGTCAGACCTGAAGGCGACGTGACCCGTTTGCCGGGCGGGGCGGATATCCGTCCACGGGACGCACCGGATCGGACAATTCCGGAAAGCCCGGTCGACCGGAAGCCGGAACGCGGAAGACCCCGTCCCGGATCATCCGGGACGGGGTCTGCATCGAGCGCCGGGCAGGCCTTGCACCTGCATTTCCCCGCAGGAAGCGGGGCGTCTTTCCTTGGACCACCAACGCGTGGAGCGTGTCTCGCGTTTCCGCGTCTCGCTCTAGATCGACTATAGCCTGCTCGGGGCCGGTTGGGAAAGTCCAGGTGAACCGGGCGTGACCGGCCGACGCGCGCCGGGCGCCGGGCGCCGGGCGCCGCCGAGACGCTCCTCGGCACCCACGAGACGGTCCTCGGCACCGGGTCGACCGGTGCCGAGGACTCGGAGCGCGAGCGGCTGCGGGTCAGGGCCGCCCGTCAGGTGTGCGGGTCAGGGCCGCGACACCCCGCCGGGTTCGGTCGTGGCGGTCGCGGCGGCACGGCCCTGCGGGGCGCTGTCGGTCAGGACCAGTTCCTTCGCCCGCCGGAACTCCTCGTCCGTGATCGCGCCGCGCGCCTTCAGGTCCGACAGCTTGGCCAGCTCGTCGGCGCTGTCGGGCCGGGCACCGGCGGCCGTCTGCGTGATGTAGGAGTCGAACTGCTTCTGCTGTTCACGCGCCTGTGCCAGTTCGCGGCGGCCCATGCCCTTGCCGCGGGCGATGAGGTAGACGAAGACGCCCAGGAACGGCAGCAGGATGACGAAGACCAGCCAGCCGGCCTTGCCCCAGCCGCCCATGTCGTCGTCGCGGAAGATGTCGAAGATGATCCTGAAGAGCAGGAACAGCCACAGGATCCAGAGCCCCAGCCACAGCATGGTCCAGAAGAGGCTCAGCAGCGGGTAGTCGTAGGCGAGATACACCTGTGTGGTCATGTCGTGCCTCCGTTTGGGCGACTGCCTCTCCGCTCCGGGCGATCGGGCCGGGCCGGCGGAGGTGCGTCCTCCGGTCAGCGACCATGGTGCCCCCTGGAACTGCACTCGGCATCCGGCCGCACGGATTCGTCGGGCCGTGCGGCCGGATGCCTCCCGCTCGTCCCGACGGTTGTGACCAGGGCGTACCGGCTGCCGTGGTTCGCCCGTTCGGCTCAGCGGGCGCGACACCGGGACGACACCTACGCTGAGAGAGCCACCCGCCGACCCGCAGGTGTTCCCGCGGGCCGGCGGGCAGTGCGTCTGACATCCCCGGCACCGAAAGGCGGTCCCCTATGGCCACCGCGTCCGACGCTCCGGTCCTCGACACGCTCGCCGCCATGACCATCGACTCCATCGAGCGCTGCAACATGGACGAGAGGACGCTGATCCTCACCCGTATCGCCGCCCTCGTGGCCATGGACGCACCCGCGATCTCCTACCTGGCGCACATGAATCCGGCGGTCAAGGCCGCGCTGACGGTCGAGGAACTCCAGGACGTCCTCATCGCGATCGCCCCCGTCGTGGGCACCGCACGTGTGATGTCGGCCGCGAGCCACATCACCCACGCGTTCGGTGTCGCCATCGAGCTGGCCGAGGCGGAGGCCGAGGCCATCGCCAACGCCGAGGCGGAAGCCCAGAGCCACCGCCGGTCCTGACCCCTCCTGAGGGGACGGTCGCGTCCGCGACCGGGTTCCGGGCCACAGGAGAGGGCGTCGCCCCTGAACACCGCACCGGTGTTCGGGGGCGATGCATGTCGTGGGTCTCCCCGGCCGACTCCAGCGGGCGATCTTGTCGGGTCGACCCGAGAATGAGCGGGAGCACCCGCTCGCCGGCCATGGCGCGAGGCGGGTCCGCGCGGTCCGGAGGTCGTCGGACATGGCATCGGGAGCTGATCCGTGATGGCGGACGAGAGAGCCGAACGCATCGCCGAGTTCATCGCGCCGCTCCGGGTGAAGCCGGGGTCGAAGGTCCGGCTGGGCCGGGACTTCGACCCCCGTTACAAGGCCGGAGTGAAGAAGCGGGACGGGGCCGAGATGCTGCGGGCCGGGGTGTCCCTGCTGGCCGAGTACCAGGAACGGCTGGCCGCCCAGGACACGTACGGCGTACTGCTGTGCCTCCAGGCGCTCGACGCCGGGGGCAAGGACGGGACGATCCGTCATGTGATGAGCGGCGTCAATCCGCAGGGCGTGCGGGTGAGCAGCTTCAAGGTGCCCTCCGCCGAGGAGCTCGACCACGACTATCTGTGGCGCTACGCGCAGCGGCTCCCCGAGCGCGGCGAGATCGCCATCTTCAACCGGTCGCACTACGAGGAGGTGCTCGTCGTACGGGTGCACCCCGAGCTCCTCCTCCGGCAGAAGCTGCCCGGCAGCGCGGACGAGCCGGACGTGTGGCAGCGCCGCTACCAGGAGATCAACAACTGGGAGCGCTACCTCACGGACAACGGGTTCAAGGTGGTGAAGGTCTTCCTGAACCTGTCGAAGGAGGAGCAGCGCACCCGCTTCCTCAAGCGCCTCGACCTGCCGGAGAAGAACTGGAAGTTCTCCGCCGCCGACGTCAGGGAGCGGCGGTTCTGGGACGACTACCAGTACGCGTTCTCCCAGATGCTGTCGGCCACGAGTACGAAGTGGGCGCCCTGGTACGTGGTGCCGGCGGACCGGAAGTGGTTCGCGCGGATCTGCACGGCGGCGATCCTCGCGCACACCCTGATGGACATCGACCCGCACTACCCGGTGGTGACGGAGGAGGCGCGCAAGGAACTGCTCGCCACCAGGCGGGAGCTGGTGGAGGAGGCGCCCCCGGGCGTTCCCGCCGACCCGTACGCGGCACAGCGTCCCGCGAAGAACGCGCAGGCGTCCGACGCCGGGGCGCCGGCCGGGAAGAAGCGCCGTTAGGCCGCCGACAGGGCCGGGTGGTACCGGCCGCGCAGGTCAACGCAGGGCGACGACGGTGCAGGAGGATTCCGTGGGCGAACAGACAGTGGCCGGTCAGGACACCCAGGACGACTGGTACGCGCGTTCCCCCGAGGAGGCCGTGCGCGCCCTCGGTGTCGATCCGGCGGTCGGGCTCAGCGCGGCGAGGGCCGCCGAACTGCGTACCGCGCACGGCCCCAACGCGCTCCCGGAGGAGGCCAGGGTCCCCGCCTGGCGCCGGTTCCTCGGGCAGTACCGCAGCTACATGCAGATCGTCCTGGTGGTCGCGGCGGTGGTCTCGCTGCTCATCAAGGAGTGGACCACCGCGGTGCTGCTGCTCGCGCTGACCCTGCTGAACGCGGTCGTGGGGCTGCGTCAGGAGGGCAAGGCCGAGAGCGCGATGAACGCGCTGAAGTCGATGATGAAGGCCACGGCCCGGGTGCGCAGGGACGGTACGGAGGCGCACATCCCCGCGGAGGAGCTCGTCGTCGGCGACATCGTGCTCATCTCGGCCGGTGACCAGGTCCCGGCGGACGGACGCATCATCGAGGCCAGCGCGCTCCAGATCGACGAGTCGGCGCTCACCGGCGAGAGCCTGCCCGCGTCGAAGGACGCCGCGACGCTGCCGGGCGGGCGCGAGCTGCCGCCGGGCGACCGGACCAACACGGCGTTCATGAACACCCCGGTCACCCATGGCAGCGGACTGCTGGTGGTGACCGCGATCGGTGCCGACACCGAGCTCGGCAAGATCTCCGGGCTGCTGTCCGCCACCGAGAAGGAGGTGCCGCCGCTCACCAAGGAACTCGACACGCTGACGCTGTGGATCACGGGCGCGGCGGCACTCACGATGGTCGTGATGTTCGCCCTGGGACGCAACCGGGGCCAGGCCTGGGACACCCTGTTCGTCAGCGCGGTCTCCCTGGCCATCGCCGCCATTCCCGAGGCCCTGCCGACGGTGACCCAGGCGATCCTGTCCGTCGGAAGCCTCAACCTGGCCAGACGCAACGCGATCGTCAAGGAGCTGCCGTCGGTCGAGACGCTGGCGTTCACGTCGGCGATCAACTCGGACAAGACCGGCACCCTGACGATGAACCAGATGACGGCCGTCGAGGTGCTCAGTCCCACCGACAAGTACACCGTCTCGGGTACGGGATACGGCCTGGAGGGCAAGGTCCACCATGCGGCGGGGTCCTCCGCGGGCATCGAGGACGCGATCCTGCCGTACGTCCTGGCCAGTGACGCGAAGCTGGTCGACGGTCAGGTGGTGGGCGATCCGACCGAGGGCGCGCTGCTGGTCCTGGCCCACAAGGCCGGGCTGGACACGGACACCACCAGGGAGGGACTCCCCCGCATCGCGACCCTGCCGTTCGACCCCGAGTACAAGCTGATGGCCACCTTCCACTCGGCGCTCGACCCCGCGGGCCGCCCGGTCGTCCGCTGCTTCGTCAAGGGTGCGGCGCCGGCAGTCATGGCCCGGGTCGACACCGCGCTCGCGGCGGGCGAGACCGTGCCGTGGGACGCCGATCTGCTGGGCCGGGCCCAGGCGCAGATCGAGCGGATGGGGGGCGAGGGACGCCGGGTGATGGCCGCGGCCACCCGGGACCTCGACCCGGCCGGTTTCGATCCCGAGGGCGACCTGCTCGGTTATGTCACCGAGCTGCGGATGAGCAGCCTCGTGGCGATGGTGGACCCTCCTCGTGAGGAGTCGAAGTCCGCGGTGGCGGACGCCCAGGCCGCGCACATCCGGGTCCGGTTGGTGACCGGCGACGACGTCACCACCGGGGCGGCGATCGCCCGGCAGATCGGCATCCCCGGCGAGGCCGTGCTCGGCGCCGACTTCGCCGCGATGAGCGAGCCGGAGCGGATGACCCGGATCGACGCCATCGGTGTGCTGGGCCGGGTCGCGCCGGAGCACAAGGTGCTGCTCGCCGACACGCTGAAGAAGAAGGGCGACGTCGTCGCGATGACCGGGGACGGCGTCAACGACGCGCCCGCCATCAAGTCCGCCGACATCGGCATCGCGATGGGCAGCGGCACGGACGTGGCGAAGACCGCCAGCCGCATGATCCTCTCCGACGACAACTTCGCCACCATCGTCTACGCCGTGGAACAGGGCCGGACGATCTACGACAACCTCACCAAGTACATCCGGTTCGTGCTGCTCCTGCTGGTCACGTTCGTGCTGACGTTCCTCGGCGCCACCGTCTTCAACATCGCCGCGGGAGAGCCCTTCACCCCGCCGCAGGTGCTGTGGATCCACTTCGTCGTCAACGCCTCCTTCGGCTTCGCGCTCGGCTTCGACCAGGAGAGCCCGGGGCTGATGCGCCGCCGGCCGCGGCCGCGCGGGGAGACGGTGCTCACCCGGTCCGTGCTCCTCACGGTGGGGCTCTCCGGGCTGGCGATCACCTGCGTCCTGCTCGGGCTGATCAAGCTGGGCCAGGCCCACTTCGGCAGTGCCGCGACCGGTCAGTCGATCGCGTTCACCGCGTTCGCGCTCTGTCTGATCGTGGCCGCGTTCGAGTGCCGCAGCGAGACGGACTCGGTGCTGACGCCTGCCACGTTCGACAGCAGGCAGATGAACTGGGTGGCCCTGGCCCAACTGGTGCTCTCGGTCCTGGTGACGCAGTTGGACGGCTTCCGCCATCTGCTCGGGACCACCTCGATCGACGCCCGTCAGTTCGGCTGGGCCCTGCTGTCCGCCGTCGCCCTGCTGGTGGTGTGGGAGCTGGGCAAGCTGGTGGCCCGCCGGCGGATGAGGAACGGCGGGTGAGCGGGGGCCGCCGGGCGGAACCGGTACCGGCAGGAGCGATCCCGCTGCGGGCGTCGCGGATGCGGCAGGTCCCGACGGAGCGCGTCCGGCCGGGAAGGATCCGGACGGGAAGGATCCGGCTACGGCGGTTCGGACTACGACGGTTCCGGCTGGGCAGGGTCCGGACGGGGAGGATCCGGCTGCGGCGCATCTGGCTGCGCCGGATCCGGACGAGGCGGATCCTCATGGAACGCGCCCCGGCGGAGCACCTCCGGACAGGATGGATCCTGACGGAAAGCATCGTGACGGAGCACGTCCGGACGGATTGGATCCGAACGGGTTGGACCCGGACGGAGGGCATCCGGACGGAGGGCATCCGAGCGAGGCGGATCCTGGCGGAGCACATCCGCGCGGGGCGGATCCGGGCGAGGCGGATCCCGGCGAGGCGGATCCTGGCGAGGAGGAGGGACGGTCCGTGACCCACCGGCACGGCGGTCGCACGGTCGCGTCCCGGCTGCGGGCCGTTCCCGGGATCCGTGCCCTGTCGTCGTACCGGCGCGAGTGGCTGGTCAAGGACCTGGTCGCGGGCGTCGTCCTGACCACGCTGCTGGTGCCGCAGGGCATGGCGTACGCCGAGTTGGCGGGTCTGCCGAGCATCACCGGCCTGTACACGACGATCCTCTGCCTGATCGGCTACGCGGTGTGCGGCCCTTCGCGCATTCTGGTCCTCGGCCCCGACTCCTCGCTGGGGCCGATGATCGCCGCCACGGTGCTGCCGCTGGTGGCGGCGGGCGGGGATCCCGACCGGGCGGTCGCGCTCGCCTCGGTGCTCGCGCTCATGGTGGCGACGATCATGATCCTGGCGTCGGTGGCGAAGCTCGGCTTCATCGCCGACCTGATCTCCAAGCCGACGATGATCGGCTACATGAACGGCCTGGCCCTCACCATCCTGATCGGCCAACTGCCCAAACTGCTCGGGTTCAAGGTCGAGGCGGACACCCTGATCGGGGAGTGCGTGGGTCTGGTGCGGAAGCTGGCCGAGGGGGCGGTGGTGCCGGCCGCCGCCGCGGTCGGGATCTGCGGGATCCTGCTGATCCTGGTGCTGCAACGGCTGGCGCCGAAGGTCCCCGCGGTGCTCGTGATGGTGGTCCTCGCGATCGCCGCCACCGCGCTCCTCCACCTCGGCGAACACGGCGTCGACCTGGTCGGCGAACTGCCCGCCGGTTTCCCCCCGTTCACGATCCCCCAGGTCCGACTCGCCGACCTGCTGCCGCTGTTCGGCGGCGCGCTGGGCATCGCCCTGGTGTCGCTGGCCGACACGATCTCCAACGCGTCGGCGTTCGCGGCCCGTACCGGACAGGAGGTCCGGGGCAACCAGGAGATGGCCGGGGTGGGGGCGGCCAATCTGGCGGCCGGTCTCTTCCAGGGCTTCCCGGTCAGCACCAGCGGCTCGCGTACGGCGGTGGCGGAGCGGGCCGGGGCCAGGAGCCAGCTCACCGGCCTGGTCGGGGCGGCGCTCATCGTCCTCATGCTCGTGCTGGTCCCGGGCATGTTCCGCAATCTTCCCCAGCCGGCCCTCGCCGCCGTCGTCATCACCGCCTCGCTGTCCCTGGCCGACGTGCCGGGGACGGTACGGCTGTGGCGGCAGCGCAGAACGGAGTTCCTGCTGTCGGTCGCGGCCTTCCTCGGCGTGGCGCTGATCGGGGTCCTGCCGGGCATCGCCGTCGCCGTGGCGCTGTCCGTCCTGAACGTCTTCCGGCGCGCCTGGTGGCCGTACAACACCGTGCTGGGACGGGTGGAGGGGCTGGAGGGCTACCACGACGTCCGTTCCTACCCGGACGCGGGCCGGCTTCCCGGGCTGGTGATCTACCGGTTCGACGCGCCGCTGTTCTTCGCCAACGCCCGGACCTTCCGCGACGCGATCCGGCGGATGGCGCGCGCCGAGCCGCGACCGCGCTGGATCGTGATCGCGGCGGAGCCGGTGACCGACGTGGACACCACCGCCGCCGACGTCCTCCAGGAACTGGACGTGGCACTCAACGCCGAGCACGTCCATCTGGTGTTCGCCGAGCTGAAGGACCCCGTGCGACGCAAGATCGAACAGTACGGGCTCACCCGCACCATCGACCCGCGCCACTTCTTCCCCACCGTGGAGGCCGCCGTCACCGCCTTCCGGCTGACCACCGACGCGGAGTGGGCACCGCCCGCCGCCGACGGACCCGCACCGTCCGGCCCCGAACAGCCGCCCGGCGCCCCCGAACCGCCCAACGGTTCCGGCCCCGGCCTCGCGGGCCCTCCCCCGGGCCAGGAGCGGTGAGCCGTCAATCCTGGGCGGCACCGGCCTCCTGGGCGTGGCGCTCCTCGATGCGCGCGACGACACGCCGCCGGGCCAGCCTGCGCGCCGCACCCAGTCTGGCGTCGGCGGCGAGCAGCGGGACCCACAGCAGCCACCCCCAGAGGCTGTAGGCCACCACGCCCGTCTCGACGAGCACCCGGTTCACCGTGAGGGCCGCCAGGGGGGTGGCCACGTACAGGGCCGCGCGGTGGGTCAGAAGGAGGCGCAGAGGTGCGTTGGCCCAGCCCTGGAGCAGTTCGAGGGCCGCCTCCGGTTCCGCCGCCTTCAGGTCCTCTCCTCCGGCCTCGGACGCGCCCTCTCGGGCGGCGCCGGACCGCAGCGCTTCGACGACCTGTTCATTGAGCTCGGGCATCTCGGCCTGCCGCATCTCGCTCCGGCCGACGGCGGTGCCGAAGTCGTCCCAGTACCCCCGGCCGGCCCAGCCCAGGGCGTCGTCGACGCGCTCGCGGTGAGGCGACCCGGCCGGGGCCAGCTCGTCGATGCGCGCCCTGAGCGAGCCGACGCGTGCGGCCCGGGCCGGGTGGTCGAACGCGTCGGCGCGCAGGCACAGCTCGAAGTAGCAGACGTGCAGGCCGAGATCGTCCGGGGCCAGTGCGAGGCCCTTGCGGTAGGCGCGTTCGGCCTCGGCGTCATGGTCGTCCTCGTCCTCCGCGGCATGGGCCTGCCCCAGCCAGCGGTAGAGCGTCGCGGACGGCCCCGCCTCGTCGAGTCCCGTCCGCGCCGTGCGCCGGACGGCCGCGAAGCCGCCGACGGCGAAAAGCTCGGAACACCGCTGCGCGTACGGCTGCGCCGGCTCCATGTCCCACTCCTGTCGCGCGGACGGGCGCTCTCGGCCGCCGCCGGATTCCCGTCACAGCCGAAGCCCAAGATCCACACAGGGTATGAGCATGACACACCCGGACCGGACGGCACGTCGGCGCACCCGCCCCTGACGCGACGTCGGGCCGTGGCCGACCACAGCCGCGACTCCGTGCACTCACAGGGCTTCCGGCACCTATGCGCCTTCAACTCATCGCAGACACAGGTGAATTTCGAAGCACAGTTGCTTCACAGCTTGACGGCTGTGGTTCAGACCTTTAGGTTCCCGAGCACCGCGGTTCCATGAATGCGCTCACCATTCATGTACGTGAACACCCCCCACCATCAGCATCCAGCGGAAGGCTGTGACTCCCTGATGACCGGACGACTCCCTGCACGCTCGCGCGCGTTACGCGGCACCCTCACCACCGCTCTGCTCGCCCTCTCGGCCGGCGCCCTCGGGACGGCCCCGGCCGCCGCGGCCACCGGCACGATCACCGGCCTCGCGGGAAAGTGCCTCGACGTGGCCGGTGCGAACCCGGCGAACGGTACGGCCGTACAGCTCTACGACTGCAACGGCACCACCGCCCAGCAGTGGACGGTCGGCACCGACGGGACGGTCCGGGCACTCGGCAAGTGCCTCGACGTCACCGGCAATTCGACCGCGAACGGGGCCAGGCTCCAACTGTGGGACTGCACAGGCGGCGCCAACCAGAGGTGGACGGTCTCCGCGGCCCGCGACCTCGTCAACCCGCAGGCCGACAAGTGCGCGGACGTCACGGGCAACTCCTCCGCGAACGCCACCCCGGTCCAGCTGTGGACCTGCACCGGCGGCGCCAACCAGAAGTGGACCGCACCCGCGGCCGGAGGCGGCGGCACGACACCCGCCGCCCCCATGGCCGTCGCGCCGTACCTGTACAACGGGTGGGGAAACCCGCCCAGCCCCACCACCGTCATGAACGCCACCGGTGTGAAGTGGTTCACGCTGGCGTTCGTGCTCAGCAACGGCTACTGCAACCCGCAGTGGGACGGCAGCCGCGCCCTGACCGGCGGCGTCGACCAGCAGACGGTCACCACCGTGCGCGCGGGCGGCGGTGACGTCATCCCGTCGTTCGGCGGCTACAGCGGCAACAAGCTGGAGAGTTCCTGTTCCAGCGCCGGGGAGCTGGCGGCCGCGTACCAGAAGGTCGTCAACGCCTACGGCCTCAAGGCGATCGACATCGACATCGAGGCCGACGCCTACAGCAGCGCGACGGTCCAGCAGCGCACCGTGGACGCGCTGAAGACGGTCAAGGCGAACAACCCGGGCCTCAAGGTGTACGTCACCATCGGCACCGGGCAGAGCGGCCCCGACACGAGCCTGATCAACCGGGCCGCGGCGTCCGGGCTGACCGTGGACAGCTGGACGATCATGCCGTTCGACTTCGGCGGCGCGGGACAGAACATGGGCACGCTCACCCAGCGGGCCGCGGAGGGCCTCAAGACCACGCTGAGGAACGCGTACGGCTACAGCGACGACCAGGCGTACCGCGACATGGGCATCTCCTCCATGAACGGGATCACCGACCAGAACGAGACGGTGACCGTCGCCGACTTCCAGGCGATCCTCGGCTACGCGCAGCAACACCACCTGGCCCGGCTGACGTTCTGGTCGGTCAACCGCGACCGTCCCTGCACCGGCGGCGTCGCCGACAGCTGCTCCGGAGTGGGGCAGCAGAACTGGGACTACACCCGCGTCCTCGCGAAGTACACCGGCTGACCCTCCGCACCACCCGGGCCCGCACCGCCCGGGCCCCGTGCCATCAACCCCCCACCATTCCAGGAGAGTTCCTGTGTCCAGATCCAGCAGACCGCCGTCCGGCCGTCCCCGGACGGCGAGGACGGTGTCCGTGGTCGCCGTCATGGCGGCGACGGTGTCCTGTCTGACGCTCGCCGCGCAGGACCGGGCGTCCGCCGCGGCCGCCGCACCGCCCACCGGCTGGGCCACCGTCGTCAACGCGGGCAGCGGCAAGTGCGTCGACGCCCGCGCGGCCGGGACCGCGGACGGCACCGTGGTCCAGCAGTACGCGTGCAACGGCAGCCAGGCCCAGCAGTGGCGGGTGACGGCCACCTCCGGCGGGTACGCCCGCGTCGACAACCGGACCGACGCCACCAAGGCCTGGGACGTCACCGGTGTCTCGACGGCCGACAGCGCGCCGGTACAGCTGTGGACGTACGGCGGCGGTGCCAACCAGCAGTGGCAGGCCGTGGCGGAGGCCGGCGGCGCCTACCACTTCGTGAACCGCAACAGCGGCAAGTGCCTCGACGTACCCAGCGCGTCCACCGCGGACAGCGTGCAGCTCCAGCAGTACACGTGCAACGGCACGGCGGCCCAGTCCTTCCGTGTCACCCCTGTCGACGTGACGCCGCCGCCCGGCACCCCGGACCTCGGCCCGAACGTCACCGTCTTCGATCCGTCGACACCCGCGGCCACCGTCCAGAGCAGCCTCGACGCGGCCTTCGCGCAACAGGAGACCAACCAGTTCGGCACCGCCCGCAAGGCCTTCCTGTTCAAGCCCGGCACCTATGACGCCAACGCCAATGTCGGCTTCTACACCCAGGTCGCGGGTCTCGGCCTCTCCCCCGACGACGTGAACATCCGCGGTTCGGTGCACGCCGAGGCCGACTGGTTCCAGGGCAACGCCACCCAGAACTTCTGGCGGTCCGCGGAGAACCTGTCGGTGACCCCGACGGGCGGCGCGGACCGCTGGGCGGTGTCGCAGGCGGCCCCGTACCGGCGGATGCATCTGCGCGGCAACCTCGCCCTGGACGACGGCGGTTGGTCCAGCGGCGGCTACATGGCCGACACGAAGATCGACGGGCGGGTCGACTCGGGATCGCAGCAGCAGTGGCTGTCGCGCAACACCGAGTGGGGAAGCTGGACCGGCTCCAACTGGAACATGGTGTTCGTCGGCGCCAGGAACGCGCCCGCGAACAGCTTCCCCAGCCCTCCGTACACCACCGTCGCACAGGCGCCGGTCACCCGTGAGAAGCCCTTCCTGTACGTCGACGCGGCCGGCGCCTGGAAGGTGTTCGTACCCTCGGCGCGTACGGACAGCAGCGGCACGACCTGGAGCGCAGGCACCCCGGCGGGCACCTCGCTGCCCCTGTCCGACTTCTTCGTCGTCAAGCCGGGCGCCACCGCCGCGCAGATCAACGACGCGCTCGCGCAGGGCAAGAACCTGCTGGTGACACCGGGGGTCTACCACCTCGACCAGACGCTGAAGGTGAACCGGGCCGACACGGTCGTGCTGGGGCTGGGCCTCGCGACGCTCGTGCCCGACAACGGGATCACCGCGGTGTCCGTCGCCGACGTCGACGGCGTCCAGCTCGCGGGCCTGCTGATCGACGCCGGGACCACCAACTCCGCGCAGCTCATGGAGATGGGCCCGAGCGGCTCCGCAGCCGACCACGGCGCCGACCCCAGCGCGCTGCACGACGTGTTCTTCCGGATCGGCGGCGCGGGCGTCGGCAGGGCGACAACCAGCCTGACCGTCAACAGCGACGACGTCATCGGCGACCACCTGTGGCTGTGGCGCGCCGACCACGGCAGCGGGGTGGGCTGGACCAGCAACACCGCCGACACCGGCCTGGTCGTCAACGGCGACGACGTGACGATGTACGGCCTGTTCGTCGAGCACTACCAGAAGTACCAGACGGTCTGGAACGGCAACGGCGGCCGCACGTACTTCTACCAGAACGAGATGCCGTACGACCCGCCCAACCAGGCCGCCTGGACGAACGGTTCCACCCAGGGCTACGCCGCCTACAAGGTGGCCGACTCGGTGACGAGCCATCAGGTGTACGGATTCGGCAGCTACTGCTACTTCAACGTCAACTCCGCCGTCGCCGCCGAGCGCGCCATCGAGGCCCCGAACAACGCGAACGTGCGGTTCAAGGACATGGTGACGGTCTCCCTGGGCGGTACCGGCACGATCCGGCACGTCGTCAACGACCGGGGCGGGCCGTCCAACTCCGCCACGAACGTCGCCAATCTCGTCAGCTACCCGTGACCCCCGCGGAGAGGACCGGTCAGTCCGTGAACACCTTCACCTCCGGTACGGCACGCGCGGCCCTGCGGGTCGTCCTGCTGCTGGCGGCGCTGCTCACCCTCGCCGCACCGCCCGCCGCCCGGGCGGGCACGGCGGCCACCCCGTTCAAGGTGCTGGCGCTCTACAGCGGCACCTGGGACGCGGCGCACATCGACTTCGACAAGGAGGCCAACGACTGGTTCCCGCGGCAGGCCGCGGCGAACGGCTTCACCTACACGGCCAGCACCGACTGGAACCTGCTGAGCAACGGCGGCGTCAACGCCTACCAAGTGGTGCTGTTCCTCGACGACCTGCCGCAGACGGCCGCCCAACGGGCCGGCTTCGAACAGTACATGCGGGGCGGCGGCAGCTGGCTGGGCTTCCATGTCTCGGCCTTCACCACCGACGCGGCCGACTGGCCCTGGTATCACAACCAGTTCCTCGGCAGTGGCGACTTCCGCTCCAACACCTGGGGGCCGACCTCGGCCGTGCTGAAGGTCGAGGACCGCACCCACCCGGCCACCAGGAACCTGCCGGCCACGTTCACCTCGGCGGTCAGCGAGTGGTACGGCTGGTCCAACGATCTGCGCCAGAACCCGGACATCAAGATCCTGGCCTCCGTCGACCCCAGCAGCTTCCCGCTGGGCACCGACCCGAACCAGAGCTGGTACGGCGGCTACTACCCGATCGTGTGGACGAACACGAAGTACCGGATGCTGTACGCGAACTTCGGCCACAACGCGATGAACTACGACACGAACACCCGTCTCTCGTCGACGTTCGCGAGCGAGACCCAGAACCGGTTCCTGCTGGACGGGCTGAAGTGGCTGGGCGGGGCCGACGGCACGACCCCGCCGGGCGACCCGATCTCCGACACCGCCTGGTACTCGCTGACGAACGACGGCAACGGCACCTGTGTGGACGCCCGTTCGGCCGCCACGGCGAACGGGACCGCGATCCAGCAGTACGCCTGCAACGGCACGCAGGCACAGCAGTTCCGGTTCCGCCCGACCGACAGCGGCTACCGGCAGGTCGGCGTACGCGGCAACCCCGCGCAGGTCATCGACGTGACCGGCGTGTCCACCGCCGACAACGCACCGCTGCAACTGTGGAGTTACGGAGGCGGACAGAACCAGCAGTGGCTGCCGGTCGAGGAAAGCCCCGGGCACTACCGCTTCACCGCCCGGCACAGCGGCAAGTGCCTGACCGCGGCGGGCGGCGCGGCGAACAGCGTGCAACTCACCCAGCGCGCCTGCGACGGCAGCGCCGCACAGCGCTTCACCCTGACGGCACACCCCTGACCCTGTCCGCCTGAGCCTGGACAGGGCCGGTGGAACGTCCGGTCGCGGTCGCGACCGGACGTTCCGCTTGTACACCGCGAAGTGCCCCCGGGACCACCGCGTCCGTCCATGCGCAGCCCCGTAACTACCATGCGCGCTATGGAACTTCAGGATCTGATGGACGAACAGTCCGCTCTTCGCGACGTCCCGGCCGTGGTGGCGGGCGTGTCGGTGGCGGGCGCGCGCACGACGGCCGGCCGGGGGCCGGTCGCGGCGACGGCGGGATCGTGTTTCCGTATCGCGTCGCTGACGAAGGTCTTCACCTGCGCGGCGCTGGTCCGCTTACTGCGGGACAAGGGCGTCCCGCTGGACACACCCGCCGTCGAACTGCTCCCCGCACTCGCTCCGGACTGGCGGGCGGACGCGAGGCTCACCGTCGAACAGATCCTGGGGCAGGTATCCGGCCTGCGCGCGTCGGTGGACGCGGCGACCGTGCAGACTCTGGGGGACGGTGACGGCGCCCTGCTGGAGGCCGCCCGGCTCGTGGTCCGCGCCGGGAGCGAGCGGGAGCCCGGCGAGCGGTGGGCCTACTACAACGGCAACTACTTCATGGCCGGCGCGATCCTCGCGGCCCTGAGCGGCACGACGTACGAGAACGCGCTCAAAGCGGGTGTCCTCGGCCCCTGGGGCCTCTCGCGGACCGGTTTCGAGACCCCGGCGGAGCATGTCACCGGATGGAACGGCACGACCCGGCTCCCGTCGCTTCGCTATCCGCGCACCCGGCGGCCCAGCGGTGGCCTGTGGTCGTCGGTCTCGGACCTCCTGACCGCCGGCGAGGCCCTGCTCGCCGACCGGGCCCTGCGGGAGGAGATCCGCCGTGCGCGCACCCGGACCGATGACCCCGTGACGTACGGGCTGGGCTGGGCCCTGGGCCCCTCGGGCCAGCTCTATCTCAACGGGCGGCTGCCCGGCTACCGGGCAGTCATGGTCCTCGTCCCGGACCGGGACCAGGTGAGCGTGGCCCTCGCCGGCCAGGAGACCGCCCTGCCCGCCCTGGCCCGACTGCTCAGCGCGATCCAACAGCCCCTGACCGGGGACGACATCGCCGAGGCGGTCGACGGCTTCGCCGCCTGAGACCCCTCGGGCGAACTCCCGGCGTGCGGGTCCGGGAGTCCCGGGCCCGCCCGGACCGGGTACGGACCGTCCGTACGGCCGTGGCCGTCATGGCGAGGCCACGGCCGGATGTCGGACGGTCCGGCCGGACGGCGGGGATGCGGGTGGCGGGCGGGTCCGGGGGCCCGGGCCCGCCCGGACCGCGTCCGGTCCGCCCCTGTGGCCGTGGCCGTCATGGCGAGGCCACGGCCGGGTGTCAGACGGTCAGCCGCACCGGCAGTTCGAACAGGTCGTTCTGGGTCACCACCGGCTTGTTGCGCAGGGCCGACGCCGGCACCGCGAGCTCCAGCCCCGGGAAGCGGGCGTACAGCGCCGGCAGTGCCACCCCCGCCTCCAGCCGGGACAGCGCGGCCCCCGGGCACACGTGTGGGCCGTGCCCGAAGGAGATGTGGCGGGTACGCGTCTCGCGGGTGATGTCGAACTCCCCGGCCGTCGGACCGTGCGCGGCCTCGTCACGGCCCAGCGCGCCGTACGACACGATGAGCGCGTCCCCGGCCGGCAGGACCCGGTCACCGACGGTCACGTCCTCGGTCGCGAAGCGGATCAGGACGTGCGAGGTCGGGGTCGACCAGCGCAGCGTCTCCTCGACCACCGCCGACCAGTCCACCGTGCCGGACAGCACCAGGTCGCGCTGCTCGGGGTGGGCGGAGAGGTTGACGACCGCGTTGACGATGAGCGAGATGGTGGTCTCGTGCCCGGCCGCGACCATCAGCTGGAGCGTGGAGACGATCTCCTCGTCGGTGAGCCGGTCGCCGTCCTCGGAGGCGAGGACGAGGGCGCTGGTGAGGTCGTCACCGGGTTCCGCCCGCTTCGCGGCGACCGTCTCGGCCATGATGCCGGCCAGTTCGACGAGGGTCGCGACGACGTCCTCGGGCGCGGTCTGGGTCGAGAAGAACTTCTCGAACAGCTCCTTCAGCCGGGGCAGCCGGTCCTCCTCGATGCCCATGAGGTCCGCTATGACGTACATGGGCAGCGGGTAGGCGAAGGCCGCCTTGAGGTCGACGACGTCCGCGTCCGCGGGCAGCCCGTCGAGCAGCTCCTCGGTGAGCTGCGCGATCCGGCCGCGCATCTCCTCCACCCGGCGCGGGGTCAGCGCCTGGGCGACGAGGGTGCGCATCCGGCGGTGGTCGGCGCCGTCCACGGTGAGCATGGAGCGCCCCGGGTTGGCCAGGCCGATCAGCGGCCAGTCCGGCGGGATCTCGCCCCGCTGCCAGGCACCCCACACATTGATGTCCTTGACCAGCCGGGGGTCGGTCAGGAGCGCCTTCGCCTCGGCATGGTGGGTGACGGCCCACACGGGAACCCCGCCCGGGAGTTCGACCGCCACCAGCGGGCCGGCGGCGCGCAGCTTCGCGCTCTCGCCGTCCAGATCGGTGACGAACGGATCGAGCGCGATCCGTGCTGCTTCGGTGCCGGACGTCATGGTCGGTTGCCTCCCAGGGCAGGGGTGGGTGTGAAGCGCACGGGCAGTTCGGTCAGCCCGCGCAGCCACGGCGAGGGACGACGGCTCAGGCGCTCGGCCGGAACCGTCAGGTCGATGTCGGGCAGCCGGTCCAGGACCACCTCGATGCCCGTCCGGGCGATCACCTCGGCGACCTCCTGGGCGGGGAACGGGCAGCGGTGCTCGCCGTGCCCGAACGAGAAGTGCGCGTTGTTGCCGCCGGTGAGGGCGGAGGCGTCGGTGCGCACCTGCGGGTCGGAGTTGGCCGCCTGGAGGCCGAGCAGCAGCAGGTCCCCGGCGCGGATCCGGCGCCCGCCGAGGTGGGTGTCGCGGGAGGCCCAGCGGCCGGCCACGTTCTGGGTGGGGGTGTCCTCCCAGAGCACCTCGTTCATGGCCTCGGCGACGCTGTGGCGGCCGCCGAAGAGCGAGGCGGCGAAGCGGCTGTCGGTGAGCATCAGACGCAGCGAGTTGCCGATCCAGTCGGCGGTCGGCTGGTGCCCGGCGGCCATCATCACCATGAGGTCCTGGGTGATCTCCTCGTCGGTGAAGCCGCCGTCGTCCGCCAGCATCCGGGAGACGACGTCCCGGGCGGGCGCGGCCCGGCGCCCGGCCACCAGCTCCGTCATGGAGCCGGCCAGATGGATCTGGCCGGCCAGGGCCCGCTCCCGCCCGTCGATCATGTCGTTGAGGGCGGTGACCAGTCCGGGGCCGTCCTCGTCGGAGAAGCCGTACAGCCGGGCCAGGACGCGCACCGGCAGCAGCATGGCGTACTGGCCGATGAGGTCGGCCTCGCCCACGGTGCAGACGGAGTCGATCAGTTCGTCGGCGAACCGCTCGGCGTGGCGGCGCAGTTCGAACGGATCGGTGCCCTCCAGGGCGTTGCTGATCATGGCGGCGCGTTCGCGGTGGCGTTCGCCGACGGTGTAGAGGATGGACGGCTGCTTGCGGCCGATCATGGGCAGCAGGGGCCAGTCGGCGGGGATGGCGTCCCACTGGCTCCACAGTTCCGAGTCGCGGCTGAAGAGGACCGGGTCGCCGGTCACCTGGTGCAGCTCGCGGTAGCCGAGCACCAGCCACGCGGGGACGCCGCCGTCCAGCAGCACCGGGGTGACGGCGCCGTGGTCGCGTCGCATCTCCCGGTACAGCAGCGCGGGTTCGGTCTGGAAACGGGAGCCGCTGAGCGGCACGGCGTCGGTGGTCACACGAACTCCCGTGGGGGCGCGGAGGTCCGGGCCGACTGCCCGGCGTAGCTGTTCTTGATGTGCTGGACCAGGGTGATGAGGACGTCCTTGCTGGACTCGCGCGAGCGGGCGTCGCAGTCGATCAGCGGCACCTCGGGGTCGAGGTCGAGCGCCTCGCGGACGGCGGCGTGCGAGTGCCGGCCGGAGCCCCCGAAGTCGTTGCAGGCCACGATGAACGGCGTGCCGTGCTGTTCGAGGCGGTCGATCGCGTACCAGGAGTCGTCGATGCGGCGGGTGTCGACCAGGACGACCGCGCCCAGCGTGCCGGAGAACAGCCGGTCCCACAGGAACCAGAAGCGCTCCTGGCCCGGCGCGCCGAACAGGTAGAGGACGTTGCGCGCGTCGAGGGTGATGCGGCCGAAGTCGAAGGCCACCGTGGTGGCGGTCTTGCCGCGCACCTCGCTGACGTCGTCCACCGACTCGCCGGCCCGGGTCATCGTCTCCTCGGTGTTGAGGGGACGGATCTCGCTCACCGAGCGGACCATGGTCGTCTTGCCGACGCCGAAACCGCCCACGATCACGATCTTCAGACCGTTGTCGGCGGTGGCACCCAGCGGGGTGCGGGCGTCAGATGTTGCGGAGTCCAACGAGCACCTGCTCCAGGATGTCGGGGTCGGGAAGGGCCGACGTGCGGGGGTGGCGGGCGCTCACGCGGCCCGTCGCCAGCAGGTCGGACAGCAGGATCTTGGTGATGCTCACGGGAAGGCCGAGTTCCGCGGCGACCTCCACCACCGCGGTGGGCGACTGTGTCGTCCGCAGGATCGCGGCGTGCTCCGACTGCATGCCGGGGGACGGTTCGCACTCGGCCACCACCAGTGTGACCAGATCGAACGGGCTGTCCGATCCGGCCCCGCTGCGCCCTCCGGTGAGGGTGTAGAGGCGGTCGGGGCTGTCGTCCCTGCCGGGGCGGCTCATGCGGTGCGCGGCGGGGCCGTCAGGTGCTCGCCGAGCTGTTCCACGAGCTCGCTCATGTTGTGTCCGATCAGTCCCGCGTCGGCGTCCTCGGTGGTCACCACGGCCAGGTGCGCGCCCTCGCCGGCCTCGACGATGAAGAGGGTCCCGCCGTAGAACTCGGTCATCGACGAGCGCACGCCGCCGCTGCCGTCGCCGAACTCCACCGAGGCGCCGTGGGAGAGCGCCTGGAGGCCGGAGGCGATGGCGGCGAGGTGGTCGGCCTGATCGACCGTCAGCTCCTGGGTGTGGCAGAGCTTCAGTCCGTCGCGGGAGAGCACGAGCGCGTGCCGGGCGCCCGGGGTGCGCTCCAGGAGCCCCTCGATGAGCCAGGTGAGCTTCTCGTCGGCGGTGGTCGTGCCGGTCATGAGGTGGTGTCGCCTTCCGGGTACGCGTGTGAGTGGGACGGGGTGTCGGATGCCGCGGCGGGCGGCGCGGGCGCGGCGGCCCGCCGCTCGTCGGGGGCCGGCGGCAGCGGGTGCCGCCCGGTGGCGTCCTCGGTGCCGGCGCGTACGGCCTCGCGGAAGCTGCCGAAGCGGGCGGCCTTGGACCGGATGTCCGCGGCGGACTCCGCACGGCGCTCGGGGTCCGAGGTGGTGGAACGGGCCCGTTCGGCGGCGGCGAGGGTACGGCCCCGGCGGCGCTTGGGCAGACCGGAGAGCCCCTGCTCCGCCTCGTCGTCCACGCCGTCAGGACTCTCCTCCGGTACGGCGTCCGCGGGAGGTGCGTCGACGGCGTCCGCCGGGGAGGCCGCGGCGGTGGCGACGGCGGCCGGGGTGGGACGTACGGCGGTGACCTCGGTCGTGGGATCGAGGGTGACCGGGGCGGAGGTGGCGGGGGGACGCCGCGCCGCGGAGGCGGAGCCCGGCCGGGACGCGCCGGGCGCGGCGGAGCGGGGTTCGACGGGGGCGGCCGTGATGACGTCCTGCGGGATGAGCATCAGGACACCGGTGCCGCCGCGCGCGGAGGGCCGGAAGGAGACCTTCAGACCGTGTTTGCGGGCGAGCCGGCCGACGACGGCGAGGCCCAGCCGGGTCCCGGTGAGGCCGCCCAGTTCGGCCACGTCACCGGCCACGGCCTGTTCGGCGCGGCGCAGTTGGACGTCGCCCATGACGAGTCCGCTGTCCTCGACGGAGACGATGACGCCGGCGGGCACCTCTTCGACGTAGACGTGGACCTCGGCGTTCGGCGGGGAGAAATTGGCCGCGTTGTCGAGGAGTTCGGCCAGGGCGTGCATGACTCCCTCGGCCGCGTATCCGGCGACCGCGCTGTCGCTCACGGAGTGCAGCCTGATGCGCTGGTAGCCGCTGATCCGGCCCATCGCGCCGCGCAGGATGGACTCCATGGCGATCGGGCGTGCCCAGCGCCGGCCGGAACGGGCGCCCGTGAGCACGGCGATCGAGTCCGCGAGGCGGCCCGCCTGCGCGGTGCGGTGGTCCAGGTGGAGCAGATCGGCGAGCACGTCCTCGTCGCTGTGCCGGTCCTCCATCGCCCGCAGGTCGGCGAGGGTGCCGGTGGCCAACGCCTGCATCCGGGCAGCGGCGTTGGCGGTCGCGGAGATCGCCGCCGCGCGTTCGCCGACGGCTCGCTCCAACCGCGCGGAGACCGTTGCCAGTTCGTCGGCCAGGCGGTGCTGCTCGGCCTCGCCGGCCTGGGCGAGCCGGACCCGTTCGCGCGCGAAGTCCTCCAGCAGCCGGGCGCGTTCGTGCCCGGCGGCGTCGCCGAGCCGCTGGTTCTCCCGGCGCCACTGCTCGGCCGCACGCGCGCCTTCGTGCAGGGCGCGCTGCGCGTCGTCGTTCGCGGCGCGCAGCGCGGTGCGGGCGGCTCGGGCCGTGCGTAATCCGTGCGCGGCGACCGTGACGGCCGCGCAGAGCAGCACCGCTGCGGCGCCCGCGCCCCAGCCGAGCGGGCCCCGCACCGAGTGCGGGGCCGCCGCGACGGAGCAGCAGACGACGAGCGTGGACAGGGCCGCGGTGGGCAGCGCGACGGAGAGATGGGAGCGGAGGGCGGGTCGGTCGCCGTGGGCAGCGGACGCGGTCATCAATCGGTTCCTCGGGCGGCCGCAGCGGCTACGGCCCTCGTCTCGTCCTCGGGAAAATTGTGCGCAGAAAGCTGTTGGGATCGATCAACTGGGCGTCACTATACGAGAGTTTGCGATGAGGTCCAGAGCGTTCCGCTTCGCCTTCGGGAACCCGGCGAAGGCTCCGGTGCCCGTCGACGGCACCTTCGACCCTGCCGACCGCACCTCCCGCCCACGGCCGGACGCAATTGCCGGATGCCGTTCCTCCACCGGTCTCCTCATCCGTCTCTTCATCTGTCTCTTCATCCGCCTCGCATCCGCCCCTTCATCCGATCCTGTCGATTTGCACACCCCCGGCCGAGAACGCGGAAATCCCCTCGCGCGCGGCTCGCCCGGGATTCGCCCGGAGGGACGGACAGGATCCTCGGGAGTTTTCCCGGCCGTCTCCCCCGACCGCCTCACCCGGCCCGGGCCGTCACCCGGGCCGGCCCGCCGCGCCACGCCGTCCCAGCGCCGTGACCGGTGGCTTTCCCTTCGCGTTCCACCCGCACCACGCGATGCGCGTGCCCCTCTTGCCGCACGGACCGTCACTCGGTCATTCCCCCGTCGTTGATGACACCGGCGGCACCGGCGGCATTCGTCCTTTCGCCGGACGGATTCCCCTGTCGCCGCCTGAACGGAGAAATTCCGGGTAAGCGCGACACATAGACGTGACGCATAGACGCGACACATACACAGCCGAAGCGGGTCCATCGGCACGAGAGCGGTTCACCGGCGTGGAGAAAGGACCTGCCATGACGAGGCCGACCGCACCGCCCCACGAGGACACCCCCGCCCCACGACGGGCCGGGCGGTCACGGACGGCGGCCGTCGGCGCCCCGCTCTCCGCCCGCGTCACCACCGTGAACCGCGTCTCCGCCCGGTCCCGGTCCGTCCCGGTCGACCGCGGCCCCCGCCCGGGCACCCCGGCCCGCCGGGCCGCCCGGATCCTCCGGGTGTCCCCCGACTGGTGGCCCGCCCTGCGCCGGACACCGGTGTCGATGTGGCGCGACGACGTCTCCGACCACGCCGCCGCCCTCACCTACTACTCCATCCTCGCGGTGCTGCCCGCCCTGCTGGTCACCGTCGTCGCGTTCAGCCTGATCAGCCCCGGCACGGCCAAGGCGTTCATCGCCCACGTCGCGGCCTACGCACCCGGTCAGTCGGGCGCCGAACTGCACGATGTGCTGGCCCGGACGCTGCAGGACGACTCGGCGGCCTGGACGCTGCTGTGCGCCGGCGCCGTGAGCGCGCTGTGGTCCGCCTCCAGCTATCTCGCCGTCTTCCGCCGCGCCCTGCACCGGATGCACGGGACGGCCGACCGTCGATCCCCCTGGCGCAGGGCCCACCGCACCGTGCTCACCGCGCTGCTGCTGCTCGCACTGCTCGTCGTCAGCGCACTGGTGCTGGTGCTGACCGGACCGGTCGCCGAGGCCGCGGGCCGCTTCCTCGGTCTCGACGTGATGGCCGCGTGGGCCTGGGGCCTGCTGCGCTGGCCGCTGCTGCTGTGTCTGGTGGCGCTCCTGGTGGTCGTCGTCTTCCACACCGGGCCCGTATCGGCCCGTCGGCGCGGTCACAGCCTGCCGGGCGGCATGCTGGCGGCCGGTCTGTGGCTCACCGCCTCGGCGGGCTTCGCCGTCTACGCCTCCGCCATGAGCGCCTACAGCCGCCTCTACGGTTCCCTCGCGGGCGTCGTGGTGTTCCTGATCTGGCTGTGGATGTCCAACCTCGCGCTGCTCGCGGGCGCCCAGTTCACCGCCGAGCTCAACCGGGAGTCGGCCGTGCCCCGGGGTCCGGAAACGGCGTAGCGCCCCGGCGACGCGTCGCCGGGGCGCCCATCGCCGCGGTGGCCGCTTCTCCTGCACCGCCGCGATGCCCGCCACGCCGTCCCGGCGCGGAGGGAGGTCCGGCGCGACGGCGGCCTCCTCGACGAGGGGGCCTGTCCTGCCTGCACGGAACCCGTCGATGGTGCCAGAAGTCGCGCGAACCGTGTGGTGAACAGGCCTTGCCAGGGAGGGTGCGGCTGATCCATGCTCGCCGCGTGCGCAGCAGTGGACGAAAGGACGCGGCACGAATGACGAGGGCGTATGCCCGCCGTGCCCGGCCCGGGGTTCCACGGCGATGTACCGGCGGCAGCCGGCCCGCACGGCCCTGAGGTCCTGACGGCCGGGCCGCTCCCCCTCCTCCCCGGGGCCGGCCGTCCGCCTCACGGCGCGCCTTCCCGGCAGGTCGTTCCGAACTCCTCGAGGCGGATCGTCTCCCCCCGAGCAGCCCCGCGGAGCCGCCCCGCCCGGGCGCGGACCGCCCCGGGCGCCACCGCGGCCCTCGCGGTCCGCACGGCCGTACGACCGCACGCACATCGCCCCCTCACCGCTCAGGACGACCATGCACGAGTCGAGACCCGCCGGCCCTCCCGCGGCCACCCCGGGGGAACCGTCCCCACCGGACTCCGGCCCCGCGACCCCGGCCGCAGGGCCACCGTTGCCGCGCTCGGTGCGGATCGGTTACGGGCTCGGGTCCCTGGCGACCGGCACCTTCGGCACCGTGCCGGGTCTGATCCTGCTGTACTACCTGACGGACGTCCTCGCGGTCCCCGCGGCACTGGCCGGGGCGGCCGTGTTCCTGCCCAAGGCCTGGGACGTGCTGATCAACCCCCTGGTCGGCGCGGCGGCCGACCGCAGCAGGCTCCAGGGCGGTTCGCGCCGGCCGTTCCTGCTGGCCGGCGCGCTCACCCTGCCGCCGCTGTTCGCGCTGCTCTTCGCCGCGCCCCCGCTGCGCGGCACCGGGGCCGCCGGCTATGTGGCCGTGCTGTTCCTGCTCGCGGCGACCGCGTACGCGGTGTTCCAGGTGCCGTACGTGACCCTGCCGGCCGAGATGACCGAGGACCCGGCCGAGCGCGGCCGGGTCCTGGCCTGGCGGGTGGGCTTCCTCGGCGTGGCCATACTGCTCTCCGGCGCGCTGGCCCCCGCGATCGCCCACGCCGACGGCGACACCCCCGGCAGCTACCGGACCATGGGCGTGGTCGTCGCGGTCCTGCTGGCCGCGGGCATGCTGGGCGCCTGGCGCGCGGTCCGGCGCGCTCCCACGGTGGCGCGCAGCGAGGCGGAGCCGTCCCTGCGCGCCCAGTTGGCGGTCGCCCGTGACAACCCGGTCTTCACCGCACTGGTCGCGATGTGGACGGTGCAGGCGCTGGCGGTGGGCGTGATGCTGGCGGGGGTGCAGTACTTCGCCACCTACGTCGTCGGCTCGCCGGAGGCCGTCACCCCGCTGTTCGCCTGCATGATCGGCCCGCTGGTGCTGATGATGCCGCTGTGGAACCGCCTCGCGCGGGCGCGTGGCACGGTCTTCGCGCAGTGGTGTGCCTCGCTGCTGTTCACCGGGGCGGCCGCGCTGGTGTTCCTGACCCGCTACACCTCCCCCGTCGTCGGGTACGTGGCCGTGGCGCTGGTCGGGGTGGCCTACACGGGACTCCAGCTGCTGCCGCTGACCATGCTCGCGGACACCCTCGCCGCGGACACGGCACGGACCGGGCGGCGCCGGGTCGCCACCTTCACCGGCCTGTGGACCGCGGCGGAGACGCTGGCCCTGGCCCTGGGCAGCGGGGTGTTCGCCGCGGTGCTGGCGCTCACCGGCTTCCGCTCCTCGGAGGCGTCCGAGGAGGTGGCCCAGCCGGCCGCGGCCCTCACCGGCATCAACGCCGGGATGAGTCTGCTGCCCGCGCTGCTCTCGCTCGCCGCCTGCGCCCTGCTGGCCGGGTACGCACGACGGTCGGCCGCGGCCTCCGCCCCGGCTCCGGGCGACCCGCCCGTCACGCCCATCGACCCCACTGTCTCCACCGACCCCACCGACCCCACACCGAACGCCACTGCCCAGAAAGGGACCCGCCGTGTCCGCTGAACCCGCCCCCTCCTCCGCCGCGCTGCCGGACGGCCGGTCCGCGCAGGCGCTGCTGGCCGAACTGCGGGAGCTGCGGGCCGGTGACGCCCCGACCCGGGGCGGCCACACCTTCGCCTACGTGTACGACGCGGATCTGCCGGGTCTGGACGAACTGGCCGGCGCCGCCTACGGGGCCTTCGCCACCGTCAACGGCCTGGACCCGACCGTGTTCCCGAGCGTGGGCCGACTGGAGAACGAGGTCGTGGGGGCGGTGTCCGCGCTCCTCGGCGTCCCGGGCGCGCAGGGCACCTTCACCAGCGGCGGCACCGAGTCCATCCTGCTGGCGGTGAAGACCGCGCGGGACCACGCCCGCGCGACGCGCGGCGTCACCCGTCCCCGGTTGGTGGTCCCCTCCACCGCGCACGCGGCGTTCCACAAGGCCGCCCACTACCTCGGGGTGGAGACCGTGGTGGTGCCGGTCCGCCCGGAGAGCTTCCGTGCCGACGCCGGGGCCGTCGAGGCCGCGCTGACCGACCGCACCGTCCTGGTGGTGGCGTCGGCGCCGTCGTACGCGCACGGGGTGATGGATCCGGTGGCGGAGATCGCGGCGGCGGCCGACCGGCACGGGGTGCTGTGCCATGTGGACGCCTGCATCGGCGGCTGGTTCCTGCCCTTCCTGCGCCGCACCGGCCGTACCGTGCCGCCGTTCGACCTCTCGGTCCCGGGCGTGACGTCGCTCTCGGTCGATCTGCACAAGTACGGGTACGCCGACAAGGGCGCCTCGGTGGTCCTGTACCGGGACGGCGAGCTGCGCCGCCACCAGTACTTCGCGCACGCCGGCTGGCCCGGCTACCCGGTGGTGAACCCGACGATGCAGGGAACGAAGTCCGCGGGGCTCCTGGCGCAGGCGTGGGCGGTGCTGCGGCACATCGGCGACGACGGGTACACCGCGCTGGCCCGCCGGGTGGCCGACGCGGCCGACCGGCTCGTACCGGGACTGCGGGCCGTGGAGGGCATCCGGGTCCTGGGCGAGCCGTCGGGCAGCCTGGTCGCGTTCACCGTCACGGACGCCGACGGCGCGCCGGACCTGTCCCTCGTCCTGCATCTGGCCGACGAGATGCGCGAACGCGGCTGGTACCTCCAGCCGCAGCTCTCCTACGACGGTCTGCCGCCGAACCTGCATCTGACGCTGACTCCGGCGACCGGCGACCGGGTGGAGGCGCTGCTGGCCGATCTGGGACCGGCGTTGAAGGCGGCCCGCGGCGCCGGAGCGCTGGCCGTCGATCCGGGCCTGGTGCGGCTCGCGGCCGAGCTGGACCCGGACGCCCTGACGCCCGAGGAGGTGGCCGGGGTGCTGGCCTTCGCGGGTCTCGGCGAGGGGGCCGGGCTGCCGACCCGGATGGCCCCGGTGCTGGCGTTGCTGGACGCGCTGCCGGGGCGGCTCAAGGAGCGGTTGCTGACCGAGTTCGTGGGGTCGCTCTTCCGGATCTGAGCCGCCGTCGGGCACACCGCCTGTGGTGCCCTCCGGGTCGCCCCGACCCGGAGGGCCCGGTTCAGCCGCGGGCCGCGTGCCCCGCTCTCGGCTGCCGCCCGTTCGGCCACAGCCGCGGCTTCCGCTTCGCCGCGATGTCCTCGATCCAGCCGGCCGCCAGGATCATCAGCCCGATCAGGGGCCAGACCAGGACGAACATCCAGAGGTTGTACGTCGAGTCGAGGAACGCCGAGGCGCGATCCCCCGCCATGAAGGGGAGGTCGTAGGCCAGATCGACGAGCGGGACGGTGGCCAGGATCAGCACGTTGTGCCACAGGTAGATCGTGACCGCCCGGTTGTTGGACAGGGTGATCAGCCCGTCGAAGCGGGCCAGCGGCCGGGGCAGTTGCTGCCAGGACGGGGAGTACTGGAGCAGGATCACCACGAACCCGAACGACACGGTCGCCTGGGCCAGCGGGATGTCGTTGAGGTCCCAGCCGTCGGGCCCCTGGTGGCCCGACGCCCACCACAGGCCGAAGGCCACGAGCACCGACGAGCAGGCGATCGTCAGAAGGCGCGGGAGCCGCCTGAGGAGTCCGTCGTGGTGGGCGAAGCCCAGCACCCAGCAGCCGCCGTAGACGGTGAAGTCGGTGATCGCGTTGCCGGTCTCGCCGGGTATGTCCACCACCCCGGTGCCCACCACCGCGGTCAGGGCGAGCGGGGCGAGCAGCGTCGGCCAGGGCGCCCTGCGGAACGCCCACAGCAGCAGCGGCGAGGCCAGCACGAACCACAGGTAGGCCCGCAGGTACCAGAGCACCTCCGCGGCCTGGACCGCCCAGGTGTCCTCCAGCAGTCCGGACGGGGAGCCGAGATGCCAGGGGAAGGGGGGTGCCCCGAACGGGACGACGTAGTCGAACAGTTCGACGACGCCCCAGGTCCCGCCGAGGTCCGGGTCCTTCACCGGGTTCCAGCCGGCCGCGAACATCAGCGTCAGCACGACCGCGCCGAACGCCCACAGCGGGGGCAGCAGCCGTCGGATCCGGCTGCGGATGACACCTGCCGCCGGACGCTTCAGCGAACGCGCCATCAGCGAGCCCGCCAGCGCGAACATCACCCCCATCGAGGGGAACAGCACGGTCAGCCAGGCCCAGCCGAACAGGTGGTAGACGACCACGCGGACCAGGGCGATCGAGCGCAGCAGGTCGAGATAGCGGTCGCGTCCCGGTCTGCCGGACCCGGCCGCGGCGGGCTGCGGTGCCGGCGCCACGACGGCGGCCTCCGGCAGGGGGCCGGCCGTCCGCTGCCGGGGGACGCCGAAGGCCGGTGTCCGCTCGGGTCCGGTCTCGGCCCCGGGGATGGGTCCCTGATTCATGCCACGGGCCTCCGATCGCCGCCGTCGCCGGTCCGTTGGCGCGGTACCGGGCCGCCGGGCGCTTCCACGACGCCGGTGCGGCGCAGTTTCTGCCAGCGCAGCCGGCCGCCGGTCAGGGCCGTGATCCAGGACTGGAGCAGGACGACGTACATGATCTGCCGGTAGAGGACCTGCTGCAGGGGCAGGGAGATGAGGTGCACCATCGACTCGCGGTCGAGCCGGAAGGCGTAGGCCGCGCACACCACCTGGATGGCGAGGACTCCCAGCCAGGCCACGATCGTCTTCTGGGTGGGGCCGAAGACCACCCCGTACAGCAGGAAGACGTCGATGAGCGGGGCCAGCAGCGGGGCCAGCACCATGAACAGGGAGACGAAGGGCAGGCCGACGCGGCCGAAGCGGCCGGACGGGCCGCGTTCGACGACGGCCCTGCGGTGCTTCCAGATCGCCTGCATGGTGCCGTACGACCACCGGTAGCGCTGGGACCACAGCTGCTGGACCGACTCCGGGGCCTCGGTCCAGGCGCGGGCCTTCTCCGTGTAGACGACCTTCCAGCCGTCGCGGTGGATGGCCATGGTGATGTCGGTGTCCTCGGCGAGCGTGTCCTCGCTCATGCCGCCGACGCGTTCGAGCGCGGAGCGGCGGAACGCGCCGACCGCGCCGGGGATGGTGGGCATGCAGCGCAGGACGTCGTACATGCGGCGGTCGAGGTTGAAGCCCATCACGTACTCGATGTGCTGCCAGGCACCGATCAGCGAATTCCGGTTGCCGACCTTGGCGTTGCCCGCGACCGCGCCCACCTTGGGGTCGGCGAAGGGCTGGACCAGTTCGCGGACGGTGGCCGGTTCGAAGACGGTGTCGCCGTCCATCATCACGATCAGGTCGTACCGGGCGTTCGCCACACCGCGGTTGAGGGCGGCCGGCTTGCCCGCGTTGAGCTGACGGATCACCCGCACGTTCGGCAGCCCCATCGCCTCCACGATCCGGGCGGTGCCGTCGGAGGAGCCGTCGTCGATGACGAGCACCTCGATGGGGTGCTCGCTCGCCATCAGCGAACGGACCGTGTTCTCGATGCACTTGGCCTCGTTGTACGCGGGGACCAGGACCGACACCGGTTCGGTGATCGGCCGCGGACCCCAGCGGAAGTCACGGCGGCGCACCTTGCGCACGTGCAGGGCCGACAGCAGCAGCATGAGCACGAACCGGCTGATGACCAGGACGCCGATCACCGCGAGGCCGACCACCAGCACGTCGGTGATCCCGTCGGCGGCCCACACCAGGAAGGTCCAGGTCTTGCCCTTCCACAGGTCGACCCCGGTGACGGGCGTGTGGGCGCTCGGCGCACCGAGGGCGTCCGTGAGGTTCTCGAACTTGTAGCCCTGGCTCTGGAGTTGCGGCAGGAACCGGTCGAGGGCCTGCACGGTCTGGTGGCGGTCGCCGCCGGAGTCGTGCATCAGGACGATCGCGCCCTTGCCGCCCTTGGGTGTGGCGCGCCGGATGATCTCGTCGACGCCGGGCTTCTTCCAGTCCTCGCTGTCGGTGTCGTTGACGACGGTGAGGTAGCCGCGCGAGCCGATGTACTCGGTGACCGGCCAGGACTTGTCGTCCATGGCGTCGGCGAACGACGAGTACGGCGGCCGGAAGAGGGACGTACGGATGCCCGCCGCGCCCGCGAGCGCGAGCTGGTTCTGCGACAGCTCCCAGTCGATGCGGCTCGTGGACTGGTAGGAGAGGTCGGGGTGGTTGAAGGTGTGCAGACCGACCTCGTGCCCCTCGTCGACCATGCGCCGGACGAGGTCCGGGTAGCGGGAGGCCATGGTGCCCGTGACGAAGAAGACGGCGTGCGCGTGGTGCTTCTTGAGCACGTCCAGGACCTTCGGCGTCCACTTCGGGTCGGGGCCGTCGTCGAAGGTCAGGACCAGACGGTGGTCGGGCACGCGCAGGCTCGCGGTGCGGCCGCTGCGGGTGTCGATCACCGGCCCGCCGTCCAGGATCTGCTCGGGAACCCGGTCGGACGCGGCCTCGGGCTGGATCCGGTGATCGGCCAGGATCTCGCTGTGCACGTAGCCGCGCAGCATCAGCATCGCCATCATGGCGACCAGGACGAGCACGGGCAGCAGCAGGCGCAGCGGCACGCGGCGCCGGGAATCGGCGCGGGCCGCGGCCCCGCCACGGCGGTCAGGGGATGGCATCGGAAGTGGTGCTCCAGGGACAGAGGATTGACGGGGCGCGCGGAGGTGTCAGGAGGCGGGCGTCGCCGGGTTCGCGCCGCCGGTGAGCGCGCCGAGTCCGAGGAGGTCCGCGGCGGTCGGCGACGGGTTGCCCGCACCGGTGCCCGACGCGCTCACGGTGGGCGTGGCGGCGGTGGGACGCGACGAGGTGGCGGGGGCCGTGGTCGCCGCGGAGCCGGTGGTGCCGTGCGTCGTGCGCACGGACGGCTCGGGGAGCGTGGCCGCCGTCGACCTGCTCGGGTCCGAGGTGGGGCCGGGTGTCACGACGCCGTCGACCGAGGACGGTCGCGTGGCGGTGTCCTGTGAGGCGTCGGCGCTCGGCGTGGCGTCGGCCGGGTCCGAGGGCTGCGTGGACTGCGACGGCTCCGACGAGGGGTCGACCTGGCTCACGGGCGCGTCGTCGTCCTGGGCGGGCACGGGCAGCCAGGGCGCGCTCGAACTGCCGGAGAGCAGGGTGGCGACGATGACGACCGAGTAGACGGCACAGGACACGCCGATGGCCATGCCCAGTCTGCGCAGTACGCGGCTGCGGCGGCCCGACTCGTCGACGAAGACGGGACTGCCGGTGCTGTCGAGGTCGTCGGGACGGCCGCTCACGAAGGAGTTCCCGGTGGGCGGCCAACCGACGGCGGCCATCTGCACGGTGAGTTCGTGCGGGTCGTGGAGCGATTCGTCCGATTCCTGGACCGGTGCCTGGGGCTGGGCCGGAATCGAGGCCTGGGGCCGGAACATCCAGGTTTCGGCCGTGCCGCTCCGGCCGTCGGCCCCGCCCCGGTCGACGGGCTCGGCTCCGAGCCCGGACGCATCGACGGCCTCTCCGGATACGGCGTCTTTCCGCCACATGTTCACGTACCCCAACCCCCACCGGAATTGTCGTGGATGTGCGGACAATTCCGAGCGCGCCTCGGCCGCACCAGGCCCCCACCTGCCCCGAGCATCCGCGTTTGCCCGATGCTGGACGCTAAACCTAGCTCACGCGTACGAAGCGTGCGGCTCATGTTCGGGAGGTGAACAGTAACGGATGTTCAAAGGTGTCCAAAATCCCCGCCTGGCTGGAACTTACCGGGCGACAGGCGGCAACACCCCTTCGAGATAAGCCGCAATCGGAATTCGCCAGGGCAGAGCGGAACACGCTCAGACAGGACGGGCACTGGTGACGGAAAGGTACAGAAGGTGGAGAACGGGACCGGGGAAGTTCGTTCAGCCTCGCGGTGCCCGGTCCGCCCGGGAGGCCATCCAGTCCCGGTAGTGCGTGGGAGCGATGCGGGAGCCCTCCGGCGCGGTCAGGACATCGCCCTTGGGGACGGAGAACATCCCGGCGGTCTCGTCGGTGACGACGTGGCCCGCTCCGCCCTCGGCCGCGAGGGTGAGGCTCCCCAGCTCGTCGAGGGGGAAGACCTCGGGGCCCGCGACGTTCAGGGTGCCGTCGAGCGGCTCGCCCATGGCGACGTCGGCCACCGCGGCGGCGACATCGTCGGCGGCGATGGGCTGGAGCGGGGTGCTGGGCAGCCGGACGGTGTCGCCGTCCGTGGTCCAGGACAGCACGGCGTCGACGAACTCCATGAACTGGGTGGCCCGTACGACGGAGTACGGCAGACCGCCGGCCTTGAGCAGATCCTCCTGAAGGACCTTCGCCCGGTAGTAGTCCAGCTCGGGCACCTCGTCCGCGCCCACGATGGACAGCACCACCACGTGTCCGACGCCGGCCGCGCGACTCACCTCCAGCAGGTTGCCCATCGACGTACGGAAGAACTCGGGCGAGGCCTCGTCGAAGGTGGGCGAGTTCGTCAGGTTGACGACCACCTCGGCCTCCGCGAGCGCGGCGGCCAGCCCTTCGCCGCTGAGGACGTCCACCCCCGTGGACAGGGAGAGCGCCGTCGCCTCGTGGTCCTGTGCCTTCAGCCGGGCGACCACCCGTGAGCCGATCAGACCCGTACCGCCGAGAACCGCGATCTTCATGTCCGTTCCTTTCTTCGGGTTCACCGCCCGTCACCGTCCGGTGTCACCGACGGCGCCTCCGGTGCGGGCGGTCGGGGCGCGCCGCGCGGCGTGCCGCATAGCCGAGAGGCAGGTAGCGGACACGCTCGGGCAGCAGCGGGAAGACGGTGCGCACGACCGCGCCGAACCCGCGCAACAGGCGTTCGTCCCGGGGCGTCCACACCAGGCCGAGCCGGTCACGCGCCACGGGCGGCAGCAGGCCGACGGTGACGAAGACGCGCAGCCGGGTCAGCGGCGGATGGAGCACCGGCCACAGCAGTCGTACGGGGGCGGACGCGCCCGGGGGTGCCGGGACGGGGCGGCGCGGGTCGAGGAGCTCCCGCGCCACCGGCGTCATCTCCAGTTCGTCGCGGACCATCGCGTCGAAGTACGTCCAGTACTCCTCGGGACCCTCCGGCATGTCGCGGTCCTTGATGCCGAGGATGCGTCCGAGCTGCCGGAGTTCGTCGTAGAGACGGATGCTCTCGGCGGGAGTCAGGGGCCGCGCGAGGTACCGGGCCGCGCGCAGGAAGACGGGGTACGCGGTGGCGTGGACCCAGGCGTAGCAGGCGGGCGCGAGTGCGTGGTAGGGGCGGCCCCGGGTGTCGGTGCCGTTGACGGTGCGGTGCAACCGGCGCAGCCGGCGCCCCTCTTCGGCGGCGCGCTCACCGCCGTAGATCCACAGCTGGAGCGACTCCAGGGACCGGTCGAGGCGCCCCCAGGGGTCGGTGCGGAACACGGAGTGCTCGTCGACGCCCGCGCCGACCGCCGGGTGTGCGACCTGGAGGACGAAGCCCGCGGGCAGCGAGAGCAGCAGACGGCGGTCACCGGCGATGTCCCAGAGGATCGTCTGCGGAGTGAGCGGGTCCGGTTCCCCGCGGGCGGTCCTGGCTTCCGTGTCGGTCACGGTCCTCACCTCGGCAGAGCGGTCCTGGCGCCTCCGCCTCTCCGTGGTGCCCGGAGCGGGCCGCCGGGAAACATTTATCACTTCTTCATCTCGCGACCCGGCAAGTACCGTCGGTCCCGCCCACCCGGCCCGCTTCGGGGTGGCGTCGACGGAAGTACTCCGTCCGGTGATTACTTTTGGTTAACGTCACCCCATGGCTGAGACTCAGAACCCTCAGGATCGTCAGCACCCTCAGGACCCTCAGACCCCTCATCACCCGTCCGGCGGGCTCCGTTCCGCCCCGCTCAGACGCTTTCTGGCCGCCGTGGCCGGGGCGACCGCCCTGGTCGCCCTCAGCGTCGGCGTCGCCCTCGCCGCAGGCTCGGACGACGGCTCCGGTCCGGTCCCCTCCGTGTCGAGCCCGGTCGACCCCGTCGAGGACACCGTCGGCGGCAGTGCCGGATCGACCACCGCCAACGGTGGCACCGACAACACGAGTGACGGCAGCAGCGAGGACATCAGCGGCGGCACGTCCGACGGCGGCACGTCCGACGGCTCGGGCAGCACAGGGGGCGGTGCGTCGCCGTCCTCCACGTATTCGGACGACCCCACGGCCTACCCCGAGCCCTCCACCTCGGGCGAACCCTCCACACCGGGCGACCTGACCGAACTCGAGCGACGCATCACCGAGCTCGACCGGAAGGTGGACCAGCTCCCCACGAAGCGGGAACTGGCCGACGCGCTGCGCGCCTTCGCCGACGAGCTCGACCGGACCGGCGGGCCGACCGGGCGCCCCCACTGACCACCGGACCGGCGTACGACAGGCCTGGACCTCCGCGACCGGTCGCGGAGGTCCAGGCCTGAGACGTCAGAAGAGGCCGGCCACGGGCGTGGTCGGCCTCTCGTGATGCCTCAGGAGGAGGGTCACCAGGACGCGTACGACCCCTCGGGGCGACCGTCGCCCGCGGCCGGGGCGGCGGAGTCCGCGTGGTTCGCGTAGTGCGGCTGCGGCACCTCGGTCGCCGGCGGCTGCGAGCCGGGCACCTCGTACGCCTGCGGCTGCGACGGCTGCCGCGGCTGCCACTGGGACACCTCGAAGGCCTGCGGCACCTCGTACGCGGGCGCCGACACATAGGTCGGCTGCTCCTCGGTGGCGGCCATCATTTCGGGGTCGAACATCACGATCACCGCCGCGACCAGCAGGACGATGAAGGGGCCGACCAGCATGAGCAGGAGGAACCCGAGCAGGCTCGTGGACGACTGGGAGGAGTCGATGACGCCGTCGACGTGGACGGAGACCGCGGCCATGCCGGTGTAGTGCATACCGGTGACGGCGACTCCCATCACCAGGCTCGCACCCAGGCTGGACCAGAGTCCCTGGATGGAGACGGCCGCCCAGAGGGCCGCCGTCGCGGCGACGACGGCGATGACGACGGACAGCACGACGGGCAGCGCGTCGTAGTGGATGGTGCCGTGGGCGTCCATGGCCGCCATGCCGAGGTAGTGCATCGCCGCCACGCCGACGCCGGTGACGCCTCCCGCGACCGCGAGGTTGGAACGCGACGCACCGCGATACCCGACGAGGAAGACGCCTACGGCCACCACGGCGATCGCGACGGCGAGGCTGAGGAGGGTGAGTCCGGAGTCGTAGCTGACCAGCGCGCCGCCGACGCTGAAGCCGATCATGGCGATGAAGTGCATCGTCCAGATGCCGCAGCCGATCGCCACGGAGCCCAGCAGCAGCCAGTTGGCCTTGCGGTCCGAGCGCCCGAGCGAGCGTGTCGTACATCGCAGTCCGAGCGCGGCCCCCATACAGGCCATGACGTACGCCGCGATGGGTGTCACGGCGCCGTAGTAGAAATTGGAGACGTCTGCGGTCATGAGGTGTTCCTTCAACTGCGTGGTGGCACAGGGTTGCGGTGAGCCGGACGGCGGGTGCGTCGGCACAGTGCTGCCGTGCGACCGCTCCGCCCGGCGTCCCGGAGCCGCGACGGGCCCGGGACCGCTGCCCGGTCACTGCGATCGGCACGGCCGGGACACCAGCACGCGCGGCGGCACCTGACCGGGGCGGTCGGCGGTCGTCGCCGGCCGCGTCGTGGGTCGGTCAGGCCGGGTGCGCACTGCGTCGCGCCAGGGACCTGACGGGGAGTCAGGGCCTTGGCGCCGGACGATCCGTGCGCCCCACCTGTGCGATGTGTTTACAAGTTAAACACACGCTTTTCACCCGTCCCCCACCCGCTCACCCCGGTTCGTCGAATCGATACGCGGACCGGTGGAGGTGTTTGTCCTTGTCTGGCCGGATCAATCCCCGCGCTCGAAGCTCGGCGCGGGTCAACAGTGCCACGCGATAAGGCGAATGCCCCCGGAAAGCCGACTCGCGCCCACTCGCGCCCAATGACCGTTTACTTCCCTGGGGGGTATTTCGCGGCGACTCGACCTACTCGGCCTCTTGGTCCCGAACGGCTCCGGGCGACGCGTCAGGCGTGGGCGTGCGGGTCCGCCGTCAGGTCGGCGAAGTCGGCCAGCATGTGCGCGGTGTGCGCGGGCAGGCCGGTGACGAGGCGGAACGCGTGGGCCGCTTGGTGCACCAGCATGCCGCCGCCGTGCAGCACCCGGGAGCCCCGTGCGCCGCCGGCCCTCAGCAGAGGGGTGCGCAGGGGGCGGTAGTTCAGGTCGGCCAGCCACAGCCGCGGATGCAGCAGCCGGGCCGCGAGCGGCAGCCGGGGGTGATGGACGGAGCCGACGGGCGAGGCGTTGACGAGCCCGTCCGCTTCGCCCATCACCGCTTCCAGCGCCTCGGCCGGGACGGCCCGGGCCCGCTCCTGACCGCTGTGCTCGTTGAGCGCCCCGGCCAGGGCGACGGCACGGTCCCGCAGCGGGTCCACGACATGGAGGTGCCTCGCTCCCCGGTCGAGCAGGGCGTGTGCGACCGCCGCGCCGGCGCCTCCCGCGCCGAGCAGCACCACCCGGTCGAGGCGCGCGTCGGGAAGTCCGCGGGCGAAGGCCTCGGAGAACCCGGCGAGGTCGGTGTTGTGGCCGACCGCCCGCCGGTCCGGGGTGAAGACGACGGTGTTGACGGCGCCGACGCGTACGGCCGTCGGAGCCAGCTCGTCGAGATGGGGCATGACGAGCTGCTTGAAGGGGTGGGTGACGTTCAGCCCGGAGAAGCCGCAGTCCCGGCAGGCGCGAAGCAGTTCGTGCAGGTCGTGCCCGTCGGTCGGCTTGGAACTGGTGTCGAGCAGCCGATAGAGGTAGCGCACACCGTGCCGGTCGGCTTCGGACTCGTGGAGCTGGGGGCTGAGCGAGTGGCCTATGCCGGTGCCGACGAGACCGACGAGTCCGACGAGTCCGACGAGTCCGACGAGTCCGACGAGTCCGACGAGTCCGACGAGTCCGACGAGTCCGACGAGGTAGGAGTACTGGGTCACGGCGACTCCACGCGAGTAATGTACGAACTAGTTCGTTATCCATATCAGGACGGGTACGCCGCGGGAAGTACCACGACAGCCCCGGCCCGGAGCGGGCGACGGCTCCGGCGGGTGCGGGCGACAGCCTCGGCCCGGGGCGCGGGGAACCCGGCCGTTCCGGCCGGACCGGGTGGGGTGAGCGGGCGCGGACGGGTCGTCAGGGTCGGTCCCGTGCAGGGCGTCCGCTGTCGCTCTACGGACAACGCGCCGGGCCGTGGCCCCTGTCGGCCGCCTCGGAGCCGCAACCCCCGTGGCACGTGCACCGGGTGGGCGACGGACCACAGGTCCCGAACGCGCCGGCGCCCCGGGTCAGCCCGTGTTCCGAGCGGTGCCCGGCGCGGCGAGCGCCGTGTCCAGGCCCGTCCTCAACAGGCTCAGATAGTGGCTGAGATGAGTGGCCGCGTCGAGCATGGCCAGGCCGCGCGCCCGCAGCCGGAGGTGCCAGTCGTCCAGGGCGCTGGACAGGGAGTCGCCGCCGTCGGCCGTGCGGATCTGCCGGACCACGGTGGATATGTGGTCCAGCGGGTATCCCCCGCGCCGCAGGAGATGGGCGAGTTCGGCGTCGCGGATGTCGCTCGGCCGGAAGACGCGGTATCCGCTGGCCGGGTCGCGTGCCGGGGTGAGGATGCCGACGTCCTCCCAGTTCCGCAGGGCGGCCGGGGTGACACCGAGCCGGCGCGCCAGTGCGCCGATGGTCCGGGGGACGGGGTCCGACGGGTGCCGGGGGCCGGCGCCGGACTCCGCCGTGAGGTGGTCCACCGCCCTCCTGACGGCGTCGAGGGTGTCGCGGTCGCGCAGCAACTGGCCGTGCCCGCGGTCGATGAGCGCCAGGGCACCGTCGAGCTCGTCGTCGTGGAGTGCGTTCATGATCTGGCCGCCGGCCGAGCAGCCGTATCCCGGAACGAGGGAGAGATAGACGCGCAGCGCCGCCACGTGCAGCTCGGTGTAGATCCGGTGTCCGCTCTGCGTGCGCTGGGCGGGCGGGATGATCCCCTCCCGCTCGTAGTTGCGGACCGCCTGGGCCGAGAGCCCGTGTTCGCGGGCGAGATCGGATGGTCGCAAGGTGATCACCGGTTTTGAGTCTTCCAACATGACCGCAGGGTCAAAGTTCTCAGAAGTCTCATAGGTTGTTCAGCCGAACCGGGGAAGAACCCGATTCGGTATATGGGGGACTCCGTCCCCGCACCGCGGAGAGGACCGTCGCCGAGCCACGGGACACCGCTGGACCCGGTCTCGGGGCGGCCGGAGTACCTGAACCCGGAGCGGCTTCGAACCCGGTCTCAGGGCGCCTTGAAAAGGGTCGGAAAACGGGGTGCCAGCCAGGGTTTGCGGCCCCACACCAGGATCCGCCCCCGGGCGAGTGCGCCCCACTGCTCGCGTCGGCCGAGCGCCATCAGCAGGAAGGTGACCGGCTCGATGTGGATGGTGCAGTCCGGGCGGGCCGGCAGCTCCGGCTCGACGGACACCTCACCGTCGGACAGGGTCACGCCGAAGCGGCCGCCGCTCCACAGCCGGATCGCGTAGCGGGCGGTCAGCCCGGCCGTGCGGGCGGGGTCGGTCACCCGCGGCATGGCCGTGATCAGGAACGGCAGGGTCAGCTCGACCCGGGCCTTGTCGATCATGTGCGGACGGCCCAGGGCGCGGGCGAGGTCGTAACCGTGGCCGAGCATGTGGGTGAGCAGGTACGACCCCAGCACCTGCGGGGTCATCGGGCCCAGCGGGCTGACGAGGGTCCCCTCGGCCGCCGTGCCCTCGTCCCACGCCTCGAGGTAGGCGTCGGCTGCCGCGACGATCATCGCGGCCAGCGGCTCGGCCCGGCGCTCGTCGAAGGCGGCGAGCGCCTGCTCGTTGGCCGCGGCGAGGCTCTGCGGTGTGCCGTCCCCGTAGTCGCGCGGGCGTCCCGCGGCGATGTCGGCCATCAGCTCGTTGGCCTGCGCCAGGTGCGCCGCCGCCTGCCCGACGCTCCACTCCGACCCGGGTACGGGAAGCCCCGTGTCGGCGCACCCGCGCAGCAGTGCGGCGATCTCCTCGGCGGTGTCCCGGACGGCTGCGCCGAGCCCCTCGGGCAGCGTGCCTCGTACGTCCTGCCCAGCCACTGGTTCCACGCCGTTCCCGCCCTCGATCTCGTGCCGTGCCGTGTGCGGGCGCGACCGGTGGGGCGCACGCATGACGGATCACCGGGGAGTAGACCAGGCGGCGACGCCTGCGACAAGACACAGGCCCTGGCCAAGAGCTCCGAACAAAAGTGGGGTCCGATCACCGGGCGCCGCCCGCCGGGCCCCCCTTTTGTTCGGAGCTCTAAGGTACGAAGATGACTTCGTACCGCTATCTCTCCGATCTGTTCTCGCTGGACGGCCGGGTAGCCGTGGTGACGGGCGGCAGCTCCGGCATCGGCCGGGGTATCGCCGGGGCGCTGGCCCGAGCCGGCGCGAGTGTGGTGATCGTGGCCCGCAGGGAGTCGGAACTGGTCGCAGCGGTCGACGAGTTGACCTCGGACGGCTGCCGGGCGGCCTGGGTGGGCGGGGACCTGGGCACCCGCGAGGGAGTGCGCGCGGCGGCGGAGCGGGCTGCCGCGGTCTTCGGCGAGCCGGACATTCTCGTCAACAGCGCCGGGATCAATCTGCGGCCGCCGATGGGCGAGCTGGGCGAGGAGGTGTGGGACGCCACGATGGCGGTGAACCTGGAGGCGCCCTTTCTGCTGGGCCAGCGGTTCGGGCCCGGCATGGCCGAGCGGGGTTTCGGGCGGATCATCCATGTCACCTCCCAGCAGGCGCACCGGGCGTTCGTGCAGAGCGGCGCCTACGGGGTCTCCAAGGGCGCGCTGGAGTCGCTGGCCCGCTCGCAGGCCGAGGCCTGGTCGCCGTACGGTGTCACCGCCAACACGCTGGTGCCCGGCTTCGTCATGACCCCGCTCAACGCACGGCTGTCGTCCGACCCGCAGCGGGTGGCGGAGCTGGCCGCGCGCACGATGGTCGGACGCAACGGTCTGGCCGAGGACTTCGCCGGTGCCGCGGTGTTCCTCGCCGGGCCCGCGTCCGGCTACGTCACCGGGCAGTCGATCTTCGTCGACGGCGGTCTGTCCGTCCACTGAGCCGGCGCACCGGAGGTTCGGCCGGTCGGCGCAAGCTGCCCGTGCCCGGCGTGTGGTCCGGGCCCGCGCGTGGTTCGGTGGCGGCAGGAGCCGCCCCGGACGTCCGGGCGCCGCCGCCCTCCTGAGGAGGAGTTCCCGATGGCCTCGGACCGGCAGCCCGTACCACCGCGCCCCGCGGCACCGCCGCCGCTGTCCGAGGCGGCCTTCCGTGACCTCTACCGCCGGTTGCGGGGTCGGGCCCAGGACGGTACGCAGGGACGGCGTGGCGCGCTGGACCGGCTGACGGCGGAGCGGGTCGTGGCGGCCGCCGCGCAGGTCCGGTGCGGCCGCACCGTGTCGCTGGCCGCCACCGTCGAGACGCACGACGCCCCGGACTGCCCCGAGCCCGCCTCCCACCGGATGACGGCTCCCACGCACGACGGGAGCGGCACGTCCGGGCTCGTGTTCGCCCGAGACCGGTTCGCCATGAACGTGCACGACGACGTCGACAGCCACCTCGACGCGCTGTGCCATGTGATCTTCGACGGCGAGCTGTACGGCGGCGTCCCGGCGAGCACCGTGACGCCGGAGGGTGCGGGCGCGCTCACCGTCGATCTGGTCCGGGACGGCATCGTCGGCCGGGGTGTCCTCCTGGACGTCCCGCGGCTGCGCGGGGTGCCCTGGCTCGAACCCGGCGACCAGGTGACCGCCGAGGACCTCGTCGCGGCCGAGACCGCGCAGCGCGCCACGGTCGGACCGGGTGACCTGCTGTTCGTGCGCGTGGGGCACCGGCTGCGCCGCCGCAGCCTCGGCCCCTGGGACGTGACCCGGGCCCGGGCGGGCCTGCACCCGACGGCGATGGACTTCCTGGCCGAGCGGGGCGTGTCCGTCCTGGGGTCGGACGGCAACAGCGACGCGGCGCCCGGCGCGGTGGCCGGGGTGGCGTTTCCCGTGCACGTGCTGGCCGTCAACGCCATGGGGCTGCATCTGCTGGACTGGCTCGACCTCGAGGAGCTGGCGGCGGTGTGCGCGCAGCAGGAACGCGGGCACTTCCTGTGCGTGGTCGCCCCGCTGCGGCTCCCGGCGGCCACCGGCTCCCCGGTGAACCCGATCGCCGTGCTGTGACCGTTCGGGTGCGCAGGCGGCTCCGGGTGCCGCACTCCCGTACAGCGCGTACGTTCGAAAGAGGGAGACCCGCACCTGCCGCGGACCGCGCCGACCAGGACGGTGGTTGCCATGGACGCCCTGCCCCCGTACGACGTGATCGTCGTCGGCACCGGTGCCGGCGGCGGCACTCTGGCCCATCGGCTGGCCCCCTCGGGCAAACGGATCCTCGTCCTCGAACGCGGCGGCTACCTGCCGCGCGAGCGCGACAACTGGGACTCCACGGCCGTGTTCGTGAAGGGCAAGTACCGGGCCCCGGAGTTCTGGCTGGACCGGCACGGCGACGAGTTCCCGCCGGAGGTGAACTACTACGTCGGCGGGAACACCAAGTTCTACGGCGCGGCGCTGTTCCGGCTGCGTCCCGAGGACTTCGGCGAACTCCGCCACCATGACGGTGTCTCCCCCGCCTGGCCCATCGGTTACGACGACCTGGAGCCGTACTACACCCAGGCGGAGCACCTCTACCTGGTGCACGGCCGGCACGGCGAGGACCCCGGGGAGGGGCCGTGCAGCGCCCAGTACGCCTATCCCCCGGTCGAACACGAGCCGCGGATCGCGCAGTTGAGCCTGGACCTGGAGAAGCAGGGGCTGCATCCCTTCCATCTGCCGATCGGGGTGAACCTCACCCAGGACGAGAACGGCCGGGCCACCCACTCCAGCGTCTGCATCCGCTGCGACCGCGTGGACGGCTTCCCCTGTCTGGTCCGGGCCAAGTCGGACGCCCAGGTCATCTGTGTGGAACCGGCGCTGGCGCACCCGAACGTGGAGCTGGTCACCGACGCCCGGGTGACCCGGCTGGAGACCGACCCCACCGGACGCAGCGTCACCGGCGTGGTCGCCGAGCTGCCGGGCGAGCGGGCGGCCCGGTTCTCGGCGGACGTCGTGGTCGTGGCGTGCGGGGCCGTCAACTCGGCCGCGCTGCTGCTGGCTTCGGCGAACGACCGGCATCCGCGCGGACTGGCGAACGGCTCCGACGTGGTCGGCCGGCACTACATGCGCCACAACAACCTCGCGCTGATGGCCGTTTCGAAGGAGCCCAACGACACCCGGTTCCAGAAGACCCTCGCCCTGCACGACTGGTATCTGGGCGCGGACGACTGGGAGTTCCCGCTCGGCGGGATCCAGATGCTCGGCAAGTCGGACGCCGAGCAGATCCACGGCGAGGCCCCGCGCTGGGCCGGAGCGGTCACGCCGGACCTGCCGTTCGAGGTCCTGGCCCATCACGCGGTCGACTTCTGGCTGTGCGGGGAGGACCTGCCGCGGCCGGACAACCGGGTGACCCTGGAAGGCGACGGCCGGATCCGGCTCACCCTCGACGAGGGCAACAACGTAGAAGGGCTGAAGCGCCTGCGGCACAAGTTGCAGCACATGCTCGGCCGGCTGGGCATGCACGAGCACCGGCTGCTGTCCCACAGCATCTACCTGCACAAGGGAATGCCGATCGGGGCCACCGCGCACCAGGCCGGCACGGTGCGGTTCGGCACCGATCCAGCGTCCTCGGCCCTCGACGTCAACTGCAAGGCCCACGACCTGGACAACCTCTACGTCGTCGACACCGGTTTCTTCCCGAGCATCGGCGCGGTCAATCCGTCGCTGACGGCCATGGCGAACGCCCTCCGGGTGGGCGACCACCTGCTGGAGCGGCTGGGCTGAGCGCGCATCGGCGCCCCGGCGCCACGGAGCGGCCGGGCGCCGGGGCGGCGCCGTCGCCCGGACGCCGACCGGGCGAAGATCCTCCACCGGGCAGCGCAACGCGGTCCGCCCCGAGGTGCCCCCGTCCCTCCCCGGTGTTTGTCTGATGCGCGGATCTCCGGGCATCGGGCCCGGTGGACGCAGGCACGCGGCGAAGGGGCAGGACATCGTGAGTTCCACCGAGGGGACACCCCGGGGCGTGAACCTCGCCCACCTGCTGCACGGTCAGAAGGCGCTGGTGACCGGCGCGAACTCCGGTATCGGCCGGGCCACGGCCGTCGCGATGGGCCGGGCGGGGGCCGATGTCGTGGTCAACTACGTGGCCGGCGGCGAAGAGGCGGAGAAGGTGGTCGAGGAGATCACCGGCCTCGGGGTCCGGGCCGCCGCCTACGAGGCGGACGTCTCCGACGAGCAGCAGGTCGTCGCCATGATGGACCGGATGGTCCGGGAGTTCGGCACGATCGACATCCTGGTCGCCAACGCGGGACTCCAACGGGACGCGCCCTTCACCGAGATGACCCTCGCCCAGTGGCAGAAGGTCCTGGACGTCAATCTCACCGGGCAGTTCCTGTGCGCCCGCGAGGCCACGAAGGAGTTCCTGCGGCGGGGCGTCGTGCCCGAGGTGTCGCGCGCGGCCGGGAAGATCATCTGCATGAGCTCGGTGCACCAGGTCATCCCCTGGGCCGGGCACGTCAACTACGCCTCCTCCAAGGGCGGGGTGCAGATGATGATGGAGACCCTGGCCCAGGAGCTCGCCCCGAAGAAGATCCGGGTGAACGCGATCGCCCCCGGGGCCATCAGGACCCCCATCAACCGCAGCGCCTGGGAGACGCCCGAGGCCCAGCGGGATCTGCTGCGGCTCATCCCCTACGACCGGATCGGCGATCCCGAGGACATCGGCCACGCGGCCGTGGGTCTCGCCTGCGACCTCATGGACTACGTCGTGGGCACCACCTTGTACGTCGACGGCGGGATGACGCTCTTCCCGGGCTTCGCCACCGGCGGCTGACCCTCATCCCCACCCGCGTCGGCCCGGGAGAGACAACACATGCACACGTTCCTGCTGCTGGCGGACGTGCCGGCGCAGACGCTGCCGGCCAGGTCGATGATGGCCTTCACCCTGGCCTCCCACATCATCCTGGTGCCGCTGGGAGTGGCGCTGCCGCTGATCACGATCATCATGCACGGCTACGGCCTGCGCCGCGGCGATGCCACCGCGCTGCTGCTGGCCCGACGGTGGTCGGCCGTCATGGCGGTGCAGTTCGCGATCGGCGTGGTGACCGGCACGGTGCTGTCCTTCGAGTTCGGGCTGCTGTGGCCGGGGATGATGGGCCGTTGGGGTGATGTGTTCGGGATCGGCTTCGGCGTCGAGGCCTGGGCGTTCTTCCTGGAGGCCGTGCTCATCGCCGTCTACCTCTACGGCTGGCGCAGGCTGCCCTCCCGGATCCACTTCCTGCTCGCGCTGCCCCTGCCGCTGGTGGCCCTGCTCGGCGCCTTCGGCATCCTGGCCGCCAACTCGTGGATGAACACCCCCCGGGGCTTCACCCTGGACTCCGCGGGCGACCCGGTGGACGTGCGGATCTGGAAGGCGATCTTCACCCCGATGTTCGGCCCGGAGTACTGGCACTTCGTCTTCGCGATGTTCGTCACGGCGGGCTATGTCGTGGGCGGCGTCTACGCCGTCGGCTGGCTGCGCGGCCGCCGGGACCGCTACCACCGGCTCGGTTTCACGGTCCCCTTCACGCTCGCCGCGGTGTGCACCCCGGTGCAGTTCATGCTCGGCGACTCCATCGCCCGGCAGGTGTTCCACAAGCAGCCGGTGAAGTTCGCGGCCATGGAGATCGTCTGGAGGACCGACACCCATGTGCCGGAGTACCTGTTCGGCCGGCTGCACCCGGACGGGACGGTCTCCGGCGGCATCAGGATCCCGCAGCTCGACTCCGTCCTGGCCGGCTTCCGCCCGGACACCCGGGTCACCGGACTGACGACGGTGCCCGCGAGCGACCGGCCGACGCCCACCCAGGCCACCATCGTCCACTGGACCTTCGACATCATGGTCGGGATCGGCTCCCTGCTGCTCCTGCTCGCCCTGTGGTACGGCGTCCTGTGGCTCCGGCGCCGCAGGCTGCCGGTCTCCCCCTGGTTCTTCCGTGGCGCGGCGTGCGCGGGCGTGGCCTCCGTCGTCGCCGTCGAGTGCGGCTGGATCACCACCGAGGTGGGCCGCCAGCCCTGGATCGTCTACCGGAACATGCGGGTCGCCGAGGCGGTGACGGCCACCCGCTCGACCAGCCTGTGGATCATGTTCGGGCTGATCGTCGTCGTGTACGTCTTCGTCTTCGGATCGTTTCTCGCGGTGCTGCTGAAGATGCGCTCCCGCTGGCGGCTCGCAGACGAGAAGGGCGGGCCGCGGCCGCCGCGCGAGACACCGGAGAGGGAGACGCCGGAGACGGACACGCCGTACGGGCCGCGCTCCACCGGGAGCCGGCTGTGATCGCGGGGGTCATCGCCGCCGTCCTGCTGCTCGCGATCGCCGCCTACGCCTGCGGCGGAGGCACCGACTACGGCGCCGGCTTCTGGGACCTGACGGCGGGCGGCGCGGAGCGCGGCAAGCGTCCGCGACGGCTGATCGACCACGCGATGGAGCCGGTGTGGGAGGTCAACAACGTCTGGCTGATCTTCGTACTGGTGATCATGTGGACCGGCTTCCCCGTCTTCTTCCAGCAGGTCTTCACCACGATGTGGCTGCCCCTGGCGCTGGCCGCCGTGGGCATCGTGCTGCGCGGCGCCGGCTTCGCGCTGCGCAAGCCCGCCCGACGGCTGGCCGGCCGTCGCCTGTACGGGGCGGTGTTCGCCGTCTCCTCGCTGCTGACGCCGTTCTTCCTCGGTGCCGCGGCCGGCGGGGTGGCCTCGGGCCGGGTGACCGCCACGACGACGGCGTCCACCGACGTCTGGGCCAACCCCACCTCCCTGCTGTTCGGTCTGCTGGCCGTCGCGACCACGGCGACGCTCGGCGCGGTCTTCCTCGCCGCGGACGCCCGGCGCTTCGCCGCGCCGGACCTGGACCGCTACTTCCGCCGACGGGCCCTGGGCGCCCTCGCCGCGGTCGCCGTGCTCGCCGTCGTCACCCTGTTCGTCACCCACGGGGACGCGCCCCATGTGTGGCACGGGCTCACCCACGGTGCGGGGCTGTTCTTCGTCGTCGTGGCGGTGCTGGCCACGCTCGCCACCGCCGGGCTGCTGGTCCGTCCCTCCGGAGCGTGGTCCCGGGTCGCGGCGGTCGGCGTGGTCGCGTCGTCCGTCGTCGCCTGGGGCATGGCGCAGCGCCCCTACCTGATCCCGACCTCGCTGACCGTCGCCGACGGCGCGGGCGCCCCCACCACGCTGCGCTGGCTGGGGCTGATCACCCTCGTCTCCGTCCTGCTGGTCTTCCCCGCGGTCGCCCTGCTGTACTGGCTGGACACCCACGGCGAGCTGGAGGGCCTGACCGACGCCGACCTGCGGCGCGACGGCGCGGGCGAGGAGGCCTGAACCACCGCCGGACCAGGGCGTGTCTGACAATTCCCGTCGTCCGCCCGGAGGGCGGGCTCCGCGGCGTCAGGTGCGTTCTCTCGGCGTGCCGGGCGTGGTCCCTCGTACTGGACGTACCCGGGACTGCGCCCGGTGCGGCGAGAGGGCGTGCACGGCGTCGCGGAGCAGGCGGGAATTGTCAGACACGCCCTACTTCCTGTCGAGGGCCGCGTCCAGCGTGAGGGCCGAGTCGATGAGGGCGAGATGCGTGAACGCCTGCGGGAAATTGCCCAGCTGACGTCCCGTCGGGTCGATCTCCTCGGAGAACAGGCCCAGATGGTTGGAGTACCCCATCATCTTCTCGAACGTCAGCCTCGCCCGGTTGGTGCGTCCCGCGCGCGCCAGGGCGTCGACGTACATGAACGTGCACAGCGAGAAGGTGCCCTCCGAGCCGCGCAGACCGTCCGGCGAGGCCTCGGGGTTGTACCGGTAGACCAGGCTGTCGCTGACCAGTTCCTGCTCCATGGCGTCCAGGGTCGCCGCCCACATCGGATCTCCGGGGGAGACGAAACCGACCGTCGCCATGCGCAGCAGCGAGGAGTCCAGGACCTCGCTGCCGTAGTGCTGGACGAAGGCCCGCCGGCCGTCGCTCCACCCCTTGGCCATGACCTGCTCGTAGGCGGCGTCCCGCTCGGCCTTCCAGCGGTCGGCCGCGGACGGCCATCCGTTCGCCTCGGCGAGTCGCAGCGCCCGGTCGAACGCCACCCACGACATCACCCGGCCGTACGTGAAGTCCTGGCGGCCGCCGCGCGTCTCCCAGATGCCCTCCTCCGCCTGGTCCCAGTGGTCGGCCAGCCACTCCAGGTCGGTGCGCAGCGAGGTCCATCCCCCGTGCCCGAGCTCGAGGCCGTGCTGGTGCCCGAAGTAGATGCTGTCCAACGCCTCGCCGTAGATGTCCAGTTGGAGCTGGGTGGCGGCGCCGTTGCCGATCCGTACCGGGGCGGAACCCCCGTAGCCCTCCCAGTGGTCGAGGATCTGCTCGTCCAGGTCGGAGGAGCCGTCGACCTTGTACATGATGTTGAGCGGACCCGTGTTCCCGGTGCTGCCGGCGCGCTCCTTGACCCGGTCGCCCAGCCAGATGATGAACGCCCTGGCCTCCTCCGTGAAGCCGAGCCCCAGCAGGGCGTACACGGAGAAGGAGGCGTCCCGGATCCAGGTGAAGCGGTAGTCCCAGTTGCGCTCGCCGCCCAGTTGCTCGGGAAGAGCCGCGGTCGGGGCGGCCACCAGGCCACCGCTGGGCGCGAAGGTCATGAGCTTCAGCGTGATCGCGGAACGTTCCACCACCTCACGCCAGCGCCCGGTGTAGCGCGACTGGGCCAGCCAGGAGCGCCAGAACCCGGCCGTCTCCTCGAAGAGCCGCTCGTGTTCGGCGCGCCGGATCTCCCGCGGCGGCCCCTCGGCACCCGTCTCCAGGATCAGCCCGCGCTGCTGTCCGGCCTCCAGGGTCAGCGTGACCTGAAGGTCGGCCTCCCGGTGCGTCAGCACGTCCGAGAGCCGCTCGTCGTCCGGCTCCCGGATGGGGTGCACGGTGAGTTCCGTGCCGTCCTCGGCGACGAAGACCGCTCCGTGCTGGGTGAGGTGCGCCTCGTGCCTGCTGCGCCCGTAGTCGAACCGTGGGGCGATCTCCACGTCGAACGTCATCGTGCCGCGTACGCACCGGACCAGGCGGACCAGCCGGTGATGGCGCGTGGCCGTCGTGCCGGTCACGGGCATGAAGTCGATCACCTCACCGGCGCCCGCCCCGGTCATGAACCGGGTCACCAGGATCGCGGTGTCGGGCAGGTACAACTGCTTGGTCGAGTGGGTCGGGTGCGCCGGCCGGACCGTGCAGTGCCCGCCGTTGCGCTTGTCCAGTAGCGCCCCGAACACGCTCGGCGAGTCGAACCGTGGGGAACAGAACCAGTCGATCGCCCCCTCCGTGGTCACCAGCGCCGCGGTCTGCAGGTCACCGATGAGCCCGTGATTCTCGATCAGCGGGTAGTCGTCCATCGGGGCGCCCCTTTCCGTGTGACTCACCCGGCCGCGCCGCCTCGACCAGCGTAGGCCGGGGTCCCTGCTCCGGCTCGTCGGGCCCGGTGACCACCGTCTTCCGCGTGCCGGCGGTCCACGGACCCCGCGGTTTCGCACTCGCGTCCCGGTGTCGGCAGGATGGGGCCATGAGCGAGATCCGTACCCCCCGTCTCGTCCTGCGCCGATGGCTGGACGACGACCTTGTCCCCCTGTCCGAGATCCAGGCCGATCCGGCGGTGATGCGCTGGATCGGCGACGGCGTGCCGCGCTCCCTGGACCGGACCGCCCAGGACATCGAGGACTGGGAGGAGGAATGGGACGAGGAAGGCTTCGGGATCTTCGCGGTCGAGCTCCTCGGTTCCGGTGAACTGGCCGGCGCGGTCGGTCTGTACGTACCCGACGCACCCGCCGAGGTGGCCGGCCAGGTGGCGATCTGCTGGCGGCTCGGGCGGGTGTTCTGGGGGCAGGGGTACGCCTCCGAAGCCGCCCACGCGGCACTGGAGTTCGCGCTCCAGGACCGGGGCATCGACCGGGTCGTCGCCGCCTGCCGGACCGGCGACACCGCGTCCGCGAACGTGCTCGACAAGCTCGGGATGCAGCCGGAGGGCGCCACCGAGGACCCCGTGCACGGCTACGACCTGAGGCTGTACGGCATCGACCTCACCGAGTACCAGGACTGACACCGCACCCCTCGGACCGCACCGGACGGCCGGGCGCCCCGGCCGTCCGGTGCGGGTGTCGCGGCCGGTGCGGTCAGTGCGCGGCGAACTGGACCCGGGTCGCCTGTACGGCGTCCGGCCGCAACGCGATCCCGTCGACGGTCAGTTGCTCCCCGTAGATGTCGGTGATCCGGATCGCGCCGCCGCACCCGCCGCCGTCCTCGGCGAGGAAGTAGTTGTAGTCGGCCCGGGGCAGCCGCCGCCAGCCGTCGGCCGTACGGGTTTCCAGGCGGGCCACGGGATTGCGGTGGCCGATGACCTGGATCGCGCACCAATAGCGGCTGGACCCGGTCTTGTACCGGACCGAGAGGGTGCCGGCCGTACGGGGACTCGACAGCTCCCAGGTGATCGGGATCCGTCCGGCCGAGAGGTCGGCGAGTTTGGCGAACGCCTGTGTGCTCAGGTCGAGTTGTCCGGGCGCACAGGGCAGCGGGCACTCGTTGACGATCCGGACCGTGACGGACGCGCCGCCGCTCGTGCGGACGCGTACGTACGCCCCGCACGCCCGGGCCGACTCGTAGTCGGTGTGGTTCATCGCCGCGACCATGAGGTCGTCGGCCGGGCCGAACAGGCAGGCGCCGTCACCGTCTCCGGCGTCGTAGGACGTGGCCACGCCCCGGTAGGGGGTCCCGGGCCGGATCCGTCCGGCGAGGGCGGCCGTGGCGGGCACCGGCCGCCCGGTCCCGGTGGCCGACGGCCGTGCCGCGTCCGCGGCCTCGGTGGTCGTGGCAGCCGTCGCGCTCGGGGAGGTTCGCGCCGTCGCCGATGCCGTCGCCGACGGTGTCTCGGCCGGTACGGTCGTAAGGGCGCCGGCAGCGGGCGTGACCGCGGCCCGGCCGGTGTCCGTGCCGGGGCCGGACGGGGACGCCGTCACCAGATGGACGAGGACGCCCACGGCGGCCAGCGCCAGCACCGCGCCACCGGCCAGTCCGACCCTGCGCCTGCGGCTCCGCGCGGCCCGCCTGGTTGCTCTCATGCTCATCCGTCCGGAAGTCCGAGTCACTGTCGCGCCCCTCAACTGCTCCTCGGCCGCGGAAGACGGAAAGGCTGCCGCCCTTCCGGACGGGTCAGCTCCCGTCCATGCCGAACGCGTCGTGGACCGGCCGCACTTCGACCGCCACGACATGGAAGTCGAGAACATGTCCGGCGATCTCGCGGGCCCGTTCCGGACTCGCGCAGTCGATCACGTAGTAGGCCGTCAGCTGTTCGGCCGTCGCGCCCAACGGCCCCTCCGCGACGGTGGATCCATCGCCCCGCCACCTTATCGTCGTCGTGTCCCTCGAATAGGCGAGACCGGCTCCGTTGAGCAACTCCCCTGTTTCAGCGAGGTCCTGGTGGAGCGCTTCGTGTCTGCGGAACACATCGGCCCGCTCCGCCCGGGTCATCGCCTCGGTGGCGACGGGATCGGCGTACATCAGCACCACGTACTTCATGTCACGATCCTGGCAGCGCGGTCCGACGGGCACAGCCGATCGGCGCATCGTCGCTCCGGCCCGCAGCCCCGTGGTCCCGCAACCGGTGACGACGCGGGGAAATGGACCCGTGGGGACGGTCCTGACCCCGTCCGGCCGGGTACGCCCCGATGTGAGGTCCCCCACCTGCCCTTGCCCAACCCATGAAGGTCTACCTAAGTTCGGCGGCATGTCCCCGCATGTTCCTCACATCCCCGACGGTCCGGACGGCCCCGTCGAGCCGCGCGGGCCCGAGTCGGGCCCGCCGGACAGCGCCGCCCCGGCCGACTTCTCCGTGGACCTGACCTCGCACGAGATGCTGCGCCGCGCCCATGTGCTGGACGCCCTCGGCTCCGACTGGGACCCCGTGGCGGCGCTGGAGGGCGAGGAGGCGGCGTACGCGCTGCTGTACTCCGGGCTCGACGAAGAACAGCAGCGCGTGTACGACGGCCTGGTCTCGGCCGGTGTCCTCCCCCGCAGAGGAGACGGCCGTGCTGCCCCTTGATCCGCAGGCGGATCGTGGACGCCGGGCCTGGGTGCCCTGCCCGAGCTGCGCCGACCATCGCGCGTGCGACACCTGCGCGGACGGGCGCACCTGCTCGGCGCACTGGCGCTATCTCCTCTCCCACACCGGCAGCGTGCTCCACCTCCAGTGCCCGTCGTGCACCCATGTGTGGGAGCACGAGACCGGCTTCGGAGCCACCCGTTCCGTGTCGGACCGGATCACCGGCGGCCTTCGGCACGAGTGACGCGGCCACCGGTCCGCGGTCATAGGCCATCGGTCTGCGGCCATCGGTCCGCAGTCATCGGTCCGCGGTCATTCGGCTCACGGTCAGTGAGGCAGAAGCTGCTGGCCGCCGTCGATGTCGTACGTCGCCCCGGTGAGCGCCTCGTTGACCATGAGATGGACGGCCAGGGCGGCGACGTCGGCCGCTCCGACGACCCGCCGGATGGGCAGCGTGGTGCGCAGCTCCTCGCGCCGGGACTCCAGCCGATCGCCCAGCAGCGACGCCGACAACGGCGTGTCGACGAATCCGGCGGCGATGAGATTGACCCGGATCGGCGCGATCTCCAGGGCGAGGTTCGCGACGAGGGCGGGCAGCGCGGCGGTCATGGCGGACACTACGCTCATGCCGACGGCGGGACGTCGTCCGCCGGTGCCGCCGATGAACAGCAGCGCACCGCCGGCCCGGACCCTGTCCCGGCTGTACCTCGCGACGCCGAGGGCCATGACGAGGCGATCGGCGATGTCCCGGCGGACGGCGTCGAGGTCCATGTCGGCCAGGGGCAGGTAGGCGGGTGCGCCCGCGGTGACCATGACATGGTCGACCGGCTCGGACAGACCTTCGAAGAACTGCCCGAGGCGTACGTCGTCGGTGGCGTCGAACGCCGCCGTGCCCTGCGGTTCGAGTTCGAGTTCGGCCTGCCGCAGCCGCTCGGGGTTGCGCCCGACCAGGACCAGTCGCCCGCCCTCGGCGCGCACCCGGCGGGCCGTCTCCAGACCGATCCCGGAACTGGCTCCGATCACCACGACGGTCTGGCCGGCGAGGCCGGGCGGACGGTACGTGGTGGTGTCGCGGTCCGTCATCCGTGCCTCCGTCCGGGGTTCGACCTGCGTCCATTGTCGTGCTCAGGGTCGCCGACCGCCTGCGCGACGGCCCGCCCGCGGCCTGCGCGGCACCCCCTCCCGACCGGGCCCGGCGGTCTCCGTCCGGTGTCGGCAGCCTCCCTCACCGCGACCATCGGACATCGTAGGATTGCCCGAAAGATCCCGATATGCATGATGGGCGCATCGGTCGGGAGAAGCAGGTGAGCCGCCTCAGAGCGGTCGTCGTGATCAAGCCCCGCCGGGAGTTCTCGTGCCGCGTGACCGGATCCGCAGGGCCCTCCGCCGGGACCGCGGCGGGCGGCACGGTGACGACGACGCGAGGCAGCGACAGGGGACGGAGCCGCGGTGGGTGCGCTGGCTCCCGGCCGGCTACGTCGTCGTGATCCTGGCTCTCGAACCCCTCACCCCGGTGCAGTGGCCGGTGAGCTTCCTGCTCACCGCCCTCCCCGTGATCACCGCCTTCGCCTACGGTCCCGCCGCCGTCGCCGCCGTCACGGTGTTCGCCGTCGGGTTCGAGGCCGTCCTGGCCGGTACGCCGTGCTGTGCGGGCCGCGAGGTGGGGTACCTGTGGGACCGCCACTATGTGACCGCCTACATCTGCACCGCCCTGCTCGGGGTGCTCGGCGCGATCCTCGCCGCCCACCGGATCCGCCGGGAACGGACCCTGGCGTCCGTGCGTTCCGTGGCCGAGACCGCGCAGCAGGTGCTGCTGAGCCCGGTGCCCCACCGCCTCGGGCCGATCAGCGTGGAGACCCTCTACCTGTCCGCCGCCGCGGAGGCGCGTATCGGTGGCGACCTGTACGAGGCGGTGCCCAGTCCGTACGGAGTGCGCCTGCTCATCGGTGACGTCCGGGGCAAGGGCCTGGTCGCGGTGGAGACGGCGGCGACGATGGTCGGCGCGTTCCGCGAGGCCGCCCACGACGAACCCGACCTCGCCGCGGTGGCCCGCCGGGTCGAGGACAGCATGAGCCGCAGGGCGGCCCTGCTCCCGCCCGGCAGCGAGGTGGCCGAACGCTTCGTCACGGCGGTGTTCGCCGAGATCCCCGATCACGAGCCCGTGGTCCGCCTCGTCAACTGCGGTCACCCCTCACCCCTGCTCATCGGCCACGACGGCGTCTTCGAGCTGGACCCGGACGACCCCTCGCCGCCCGTGAACCTCGGTGTGCTGGTCGACGACCACCACCGGGTGGACGTGCGGCGGTTCCGCCCCGGCGATCAGATCCTGCTCTACACCGACGGTGTGACCGAGGCGCGTGACGAAGGCGGGAACTTCTACCCCCTCCTCGACCGGGTGCGGTCGTGGGGCTTCCTCGGACCCCGCGCGCTGCTCGACCGGCTCCACGAGGACCTGCTCGCCCACAGTGGCGGGACCCTGGACGACGACACCGCCGCCCTCGCCGCGTTCCGCACCCAGGAGCCCCGGAAGCCCCACGACAACCACGAGGCACGGCGAGTACAGGAGGCACAAGGGGCGCAGGAGACGCAGGGGTCGCAAGGCACGCACGGCAGCCACGAGGGGAGCCGCGGCCCGGGCTAACCCGGTTCCCGGCCGGGCTCCTCGAGGGTCGCCGGCAGGGCCAGCTCGGCCCAGATCACCTTGCCCTGGGGGGTGTACCGGGTACCCCAGCGTTCGGAGATCTGCGACACCAGGAACAGGCCCCGGCCGCCCTCGTCCGTCGTCGCGGCGTACCGCAGATGCGGCGAGGTACTGCTGCCGTCGGCCACCTCGCAGATCAGCGCGCGGTCGTGGATCAGACGCACATGGATCGGCTCGGAGCCGTAGCGGATGGCGTTGGTGACGAGTTCGCTCAGGATCAGTTCCAGCGCGAAGCCGAGCTCGAACAGGCCCCATTCCTCCAGCTTGCGGGTCACGGCTTCGCGCATCACCGCGACGGCGGCCGGCTCGCCGGGCACGTCCCAGTCGGCGACCCGTTCGGGCGCCAGGGCGCGGGTACGGGCGACGAGCAGGGCGACGTCGTCCTTGGGGCGGCCGGGAAGCAGCGCTTCCAGTACGGCCTGGCAGCTCTCCTCGGGACTGCGCTCGGGGTGACCCGCCAGCGCGTCGGCGAGCATCTGCATGCCCTCGTCCAGGTCGCGTCTGCGGTCCTCGATGAGTCCGTCGGTGTACAGGACGAGCTGGGTGCCCTCGGCGAGTTCCAGCTCGGCGGTCTGGAAGGGCAGGCCGCCCAGTCCCAGCGGGGGCCCGGCCGGCAGGTCGGGGAAGGTGACGGTGCCGTCCGGGCGCACGAGCGCCGGGGCCAGGTGCCCCGCCCGTGCCATGACACAGCGGCACGTCACGGGATCGTAGATCGCGTACAGACAGGTGGCGCCCATGACGCCCGCGACGCTCTCCGTGTCCGCCTCCTCCTGGTCCATGCGGCCGACCAGGTCGTCGACATGGCTGAGCAGTTCGTCGGGCGGCAGGTCGAGTGCGGAGAAGTTGTGCACCGCGGTGCGCAGCCGCCCCATCGTGGCGGCGGCGTGCAGGCCGTGGCCGACCACGTCGCCGACGGCCAGCGCGACCCGGGCGCCCGGCAGCGGGATCACGTCGAACCAGTCGCCGCTGACGCCCGACTGGGCGGGCAGGTAGCGGTACGCGACCTCCAGCGCGCTCTGCTCGGGCAGGGCCCTGGGCAGCAGACTGCGCTGGAGGGTGACCGCCAGCGCGTGCTCGCGGGTGTAGCGGCGGGCGTTGTCGAGGCTGACCGCGGCACGGGCCACGAGCTCCTCCGCCAGCGACAGCTCCTCCTCGTCGAAGGGCGCGTGCTGCGTGGAGCGCCAGAAGTTGGCCATGCCCAGCACCACCCCGCGGGCCCGGATCGGGGCGGCGATCAGGGACCGGATGCCGTAGTCGAGGATCCGCCGGGTGCGTTCGGGGTCCTGGGCGTGCCAGCCCGTGGCGGTCGTCAGGTCGGCCACCAGTTCGGAACGGCCCCTGCCGTAGCCGCGGGCCTGCGGGGTGGACGGCACGAAGTCGATCAGCCGTCCCTTCTCGTAGAGCGGATGGTCGTCCCGGATCCCGTACACGGCCGTGCGCCGCATGCCGGTCGCCGTGGCGGCAGGCTCCTCGCCGTGCAGCACGGCATCGGCCAGGTCCACGGTGACGTAGTCCGCGAACCGCGGGACCGCCACGTGCGCCAGCTCGTCGGCGGTGCGCAGCACGTCCAGGGTGGTGCCGATGCCGAGGCCCGCGTCGTACAGCAGTTTGAGTCGTTCGCGCGCGATCTCGGCCCTGCCGGTCACCGCCTGGAGTTCGGTGGAGTCGCGCAGGGTCACCACCGTCCCCTTGGGGCCGCCGTCGCGGTCCGTGGGCCGCTGGTTGACCGCGAGCAGGCGCTCCCCGGCGAAGTACACCTCGTCGGTGGCCTCGCGGCCGGACGCGAGCAGCGACCGCAGTTCGGGGGCGAGGCGCGGCAGATCGGTCACGAGCCGGCCGTCGGCGTCGTGCGGCAGCTCGAGGAGTCGGCCGGCCTCGTCGTTCGCCAGCAGCAGCCGTCCGTCGCCGCCGACGATGAGCACGCCTTCGCGTACGGAGTGCAGCACCGCGTCGTGATGGTCGTACATGCGGCTCATCTCGTCCGGGGCCAGGCTGTGGGTCTGCCGTCGCAGCCGCCTGGCCACCAGGATCGTGCCGCCGGTGGCCAGCGCCAGTGCCGCGATCCCGGTGCCCAGGATGATCGGGAGTTGCCGGTCAACCGCGTGGGTGACGTTCTTGACCTTCAGTCCGGCGGCCACCAGGGCGACCACGTGGCCGTCGGAGTTCTCGACCGGGACGATGGCCTGCACCTCGTGGCCCAGCGGGCCGCGGACGCTCTCCGTGTACACCTGTCCGTCCAGTGAGGGCCCGATGTCGCCGACGAACCGCTTGCCGATCCGGCTCGGCAGCGGGTGGGTGTACCGGATGCCGTTGGTGTCCATGATCACGATGAAGTCGACCCCGGCCGCCTTGCGCCCCGCCTCGGTGAGCGGCTGGAGGATCTTGGACGGGTCCGGGCTCTGCACGGCCGCCAGGACGCCGGGAGAGTGCGCGTAGGCCTGCGCGACCGCAACGGAACGGCGCTGGGCCTCGGCCTTGGTGTCCCGCTCCGACTGGAGGAAGACGGCCAGCACCCCGCAGGCCACGAGCAGGACGACCAAGGCGACTTGGAGCACCAGTACCTGCCCCGCCACACTGCGGGGGCTCTTGCCGACCAGGCGTCTGAGCCAGCGGCTGCGAAAATCGGCGAATCGATTCGCCATGTGACCTTTTTAGCACTGGTGATCCCGAGGGGCCACGTCCGCACCCGAGGGGTGGCCGACGCCTCTCCGATCCTCTCGCGGCACGGGGCAGGTCAACCGTCGTGCGGGACGGGTCAGCCGTCGCGCTCGACGGACCCGACCGGGGCACGGGACGGGTCAGCCGTCGCGCTCGACGGACCCGACCGGGGCACGGGACGGGTCAGCCGTCGCGCTCGGCGGGCCCGACCCGTGGCACCGCGCGGCTCAGGTCCACCACGCCCAGCACGATCAGCACGGCGCCCAGCGCTTCGGGGACCAGCCACCAGCCGGTCCGGATCTCCTCGCCGAACAGGAACATCCCCAGCGCGAGGCTCACCGCCGCGTCCCCGATGGTCAGCGCCGGCTGGGCGGCGGCCAGCGGGCCGGCCTGGAGCGAGTTCTCCAGCAGCACGACAGCGGCGATCCCGGTCAGCGCGAACCCGTACGCCTGCCAGGAGCGGAAGAACGCCGGGAGGCCGTCGTCCGCGAAGGTGCCCGCCGCGGACTTGAGCAGCGCGGCCGTCAGGGCGTTCCCGATCGCGGCGCCCGCCCCCAGCACCGCGGACCGGAAGGCCGCCGGGCGCCCCGGGCGGGTCACGGCCACGGCCACACCCATCGCGCCCAGACACACCACGAGGGCGGGCACCCAGCGGAGGACGGCGGCCTGGTTGCCGGCCCCGTGCGGTGCGGCTGCGGCGAGGGCGATACCGAGGCCCACGACCACGGCGAACACCCCGCGCCAGCCCGTGCCCGGCAGTCGGCGGTGCATCAGGTGCGCTCCGATGAGCAGGGCGAACGGCAGTTCCAGGATGAACAGTGGCTGGACCAGTGCGAGCGGTCCGTTCACCAGCGCGAGAGCCTGGAAGAGCGCGGCCCCGGCCACGCCCGCGATGCCGATCAGCCACGCGGGCTTGTGCATCAGTTCGAACAACAGCCGCAGCCCGCTCCGGTCACTGACCGACGCGGCCTTGCGCTGGAACGCGGTCCCGGTGGCATTGCTCAGGGCGCCCGCCACCGCGAACACCGCAGCCAGCTCGATCACCTTCGGTCACCTGTCCGCGAGACGGCCCCTGCCCCAGTTTCGGAAACGGGCGGCGAACCGACCACCCGGGCGCCGCACGGACCGGCCACCCGGGCGCCCCGCGGACCGGCGGACCGGCCGCCGGTCACACCGGGAGACCCGACCGTCCCGCTCCCCCGGGTGCCGGGACCGGGCGGCTCACTCGCCCCGACTCGCTCGCCCGGGCCCGCCGAAGCGCCCTGCTCCGCGCCACCCCGCTCGCCGCCCTCGACGAGGGTCCGCAAGGTCCGGATCAGGTGGTCGGCGTCCGGGCCGGACAGCGGGGCGGGAAAACGGCCTGCGCGGCCCCTGCCCGCCACGCGCCGCACGCCGTCTCGTCGACGAGATCATCACGCCCGTCCGCGAGATGACGGGGGCCCTCGGATGACACCGGACGCGCTAGAGTCGACGGGTTTCGCCCCGGTCGCCGTGACCGTCCGCTCACCACGCCGCTCCGGCCGCTCCCGCCGGAGCGCGTCCCATCGGCCCAGCCGGCCCAGTCGGCCCAGTCGGCCCAGTCGGCCCAGTGAGGTGGTACCGCTTGAGCATCGTCGATCTCGCCGCTCTCGGTGAGTCCTTCACCCGCGACCCGTATCCCGTCTACGCGAAGTTACGGGCTCAGGGTCCGGTGCACCGGATCCGGATGCCGGAAGGGGGCGCGCAGGCCTGGCTCGTCGTCGGACACGAGGAGGGGCGTGCCGCGCTGGCCGATCCCCGGCTCTCGAAGGACTGGGGCAAGGCGTCCCCCGCCCTTCCGCTGGGCGCCGTGTCCTCCGGCCCGCACATGCTCAGGGCCGACCCGCCCGACCACACCCGGCTGCGCGGGCTGGTCGCCCGGGAGTTCACACCACGCCGGGTGGACGGACTCGCCCCGCGCGTCCAGGAGACCACCGACGCGCTGCTGGACCGGATGCTCGCCGCGCCGGACGGGCGCGCCGACCTCGTCGAGGCACTGTCCTTCCCGCTGCCCATCTCGGTGATCTGCGAACTCCTGGGCGTCCCGGACCTGGACCGGGAGTCCTTCCGGACCTGGTCCAACGACGCGCTCGGCGCCACCGACGCCGAGCAGCGCAAGGCAGCCGCGACCTCGATGGCGCGATTCATCGGGGAACTGGTCGACGGCAAGCGTGAACAGGACGGCGGCCAGGATCTGCTGAGCGCGCTGATCCGCGGTTCGGACGACACCGGTGACCGGCTGTCCCGCGAGGAACTCGTCGGCATGGCCTGGCTGTTGCTCGTCGCCGGGCACGAGACGACCGTGAACCTCATCTCCAACGGCGTACTCGCCCTGCTCACCCACCCCGATCAACTGGCCGCCCTGCGCGCGGACTTCTCACTCATCGACACCGCCGTCGAGGAGATGCTGCGCTACGACGGCCCCGTGGAGACCCCCACGTTCCGCTTCACCACCGGGCCGGTGACGATCGGCGGCACGGTGATCCCGTCCGGCGGAGAACTCGTCCTCGTCGCCATCGCGGACGCCAACCGCGACCCCGCCCGCTTCTCCTCCCCCGACCGCTTCGACATCTCGCGGGACGCCCGCGGCCATGTGGCGTTCGGCCATGGCATCCACTACTGCCTGGGCGCGCCGCTGGCCCGTCTGGAGGCACGCATCGCCATCAGGAGCCTGCTGGAACGCTGTCCCGACCTGGCGCTGGACATCCACCCCGCGGCGATCACCTGGCGGTCGGGGATGCTGATCCGCGGCCCGCGCAGCCTGCCCGTGCGGTTCGGCGCGTAGGACGGCGCCACGCCGTCGCCGGCCGGTCAAGGGGCCGGCCGGACCTCGTCCTGCACCAGGCCGACGACATGGGCGATGACCGTGTCCAGGATGCCGTTCCAGTCGCTCTGCGCACCGAGCACGAGGTAGCGGAGCGTCAGTCCGTCGGTCATGGCGGCCAGATAGCGGGCCAGGACCGGCAGGGGCACGCGGAGCCGTAGGCCCATGGTGCGGCAGAGGCCGCCGATGAGTTCGGCGTAGACGTCGCCGTACAGTTCGTGCTGCCGGCGGGCCAGGTGCGCGAACTCCGGTCGGCGCAGCGCGTATTGCGTCAGCTCGTAGGTGAGCATGTGTTCGGCGGGGTGGGCGCGGACGTGGTCCCGGTACGCCTGGAACCCCGCCCGCACGGTCTCCTCCAGGGTGTCGCGGGGCCGCAGGGCCTCCTTGACGACGCTCACGGAGTGGTCGGTGATGGTCGTGATGACGGCTTCCACCAGGGCCTGCTTGGAGTCGAAGCAGTAGTGGAGGACGCTCAGCGACACGCCCGCCTCGGCGGCGATGGACCGGGTCGTCGTCCTGTCGACGCCGTCCCGGGCCATCGCCCTGATCGCCGCTTCCGTCAGCTGTCGTCGCCGTTCGCCCGACGGCATCCGCGCCATCCGTGTGCCCTTCGTACGCGTCGCCGCCGGTGGCCCACCGGGATCGGCGGTGAACCCACGGCCGTGGTCAACTTCCGTACACGCCCACCTCGTAGAGCGAGTACCCCCAGTCGGTGCCGCGGTCCAGACCGTGGACGCGGACGTAGCGGGCCGGGCTGCCGGCGAACCGGGCCGTGTCCAGGCCGCCGTCACCGGAGTCCGTGGACCACGCCGTCCGCCAGGTCGTCCCGTCGGTGGAGAGCTCGATGCGGTACGACTTCCCGTACGCGCGCTCCCAGTCGAGGGTGACGCGCTTGACCAGGTACGTGTCGCCCAGGTCGATGCGCAGCCACTGGTCGTCGCTCCAGTCGCTGGCCCAGCGGGTGTCGCGGGTGCCGTCCACCGCCCGGCCCGGCGCGTAGCCGGTGAACGGGTTCCACTCCGCCGAACTGGCCGTGGCCGCGGCGCCCCTGGCCAGGTCGACGCCCGCCCGGTGCCGTTCCGCCGCTCCCCAGGTGTCGAGATAGGACTCGGCGCCCCGGAAGAGGTCGTCCACCACGTCCTGGCCGCCGACCAGCCGGATGTCCTCGATCCAGTCCGGGACGAGGCCGTAGTGCGCGGCTCCGTCGGTGTTCAGGTCCCAGGTGCGCTGCCCGGTCGTCTGCCGGTCGATGACGGAACCGCCGTCGACGCTCCTGAAGGGGTACGTGACCTTGTTCGGGGCGTCGGCGCCGCGCGGTGCCGGCCAGCCGCCGACGCCGTTCATGTCCGTTCCGTAGCCGTAGCCCACGTGGTACTTGTCGCGCAGCGCGTCCGTGCGCTTCGCCTCCGCGCTGAACCCCTCGGAGCCGTGCATGTACTGGGCGATGAATCCGCCGACGCCGTAGACCCGTTCGGTCCAGTTCAGGTCCATCCAGCTGTGCGAGGAGATCACGCCGGGATACGACTCGGCCTCCAGGATGTCGAGCGCCCGGCCGACCGCCTTGACGCCCATGTGGTCGATCTCCAGCATCATCTTGCGTTTCATCATGCCGCGTACGGCGTACTCGCCGAGGTCGGTCAGGCCACGGGTGTTGCACTGCGCGTCCGTGTCGTACGCGGGGACGGCCACGCCTGCCGGCAGGTCCTTCTCCGCGGCGGAGGCGACGGTGCCGATGGGGTTGTCGTGCTGGGGGCCGGTGCACTTCTCGGTCTTCCAGAAGGTGCCGGTCGACAGGAACTGCCCGACGTTGATGGCCGTTCCGAGCCCGCCCTCGTCGAAGCGGACCCCGCACAGCGCGTTGTCGAACTTGTGGCACAGGAACATGCTGCGCACGCCCAGCCCGTACAGTTCGTCGAGTCCGGCGTCGATGTCCGCCTTGCTGCACTGCGGGACGTCCAGGATCTGCTTGCAGCCGAACGGTTCGGAGGTCTCCACCCCCAGGACCACCGCGAGCTTGCCCTGCTCGATGACCGCGCGGGCCTGCGCGCTGTCGGTGACGATGCGGAACCAGCCCTTGCCGGTGCCGCCGTACATCCTGTCGATGTACGCCTGGAGGTCGTAGGTGAGCTTCGCCTGGAGCCGGATCGACGTCATCTCGTCGCAGCCTCGGTCCTTGAAGAAGTACACCGAGCAGATCACGCCGTTGGTGACGAGGTCGTTGACGAGCACCCGCTGGCCGCCGCGCCAGGCCCGCTCGACCCAGGCGTAGTAGTTCTGCTGGTGGGTCAGTGAGTCGTGGGCGGGCCAGTCCTTGAAGGTGGGCCAGCCGACCGGGTCGTGCTTGCCGTCGCCGCCGCGGGTGATGTAGTCGAAGATCGCGAGCGAGCCGTCGGGGTAGTGCTCGGGGCAGTCCTTGAGCGCGTCGGCGATCCCGGCTTCGGAGAACGGCTTGCCGCAGATGAGCCGCCCGCCGAAGCCCTCGTTCGCCATCAGGTGGTCGTGCGCGTCGACGAAACCGCGTACCTCTCCCTGGGCGTCGACGCCCTTGAACGGCTCGCCCGTGACGCCGATCTGCGAGTCCGGCGCCGACCGTGCCGATGGGATCCACCAGTCGGTGCCGGCCGCCGAGCTCGGCGTGGGGCCGAGGGCCATGACGAGCACGAGGAGGAACAAGGAGACAACGGTGACATGACGGCGTCCGCGGTAGGTGCGTCCGGTCCTGCTCACTGCCCACATCCCTTGGTCGGGGGGATGGCACGGTCGACGGGCCAGGCCGTGCGGGGCCTCCCCGGACCCCGGCCTGGATTGTCATGACCGGCGCAAAACTTGCGACGAGCATGGCTACCGGCGCATACCGAGTCAAGAGTCCGGGACGGTCGACCTGATGGACCGTCGACCTGATGGGCGTGCGGCGGGCGGAGCGCCGCCGGGTGCGGACGGATGCGGGCGCAAAGGTCCGAGAGACCGAGCGGGGGCGCGGCGAGGCAGCCGGGACGGCGGGGGGCGGTCGGCGCGCGGCCGGACCGCCCCCGTCCCCTGCCTACTGGCGCGGCACCGGGTCAGGCCGCGGGGTCGGCCGCCGTACCGGTGTGGAAGTAGTGGCCCTTGTCGAGGTCCTCGAGGAGGCCGGGCCCGCTCGGCCGCCAGTCGAGGAGCTCCCGGGTCAGGGTGCTCGACGCCGGGAAGTCGGCGCCGAGGAAGCCGGCGAGCCAGGCGAAGTGCCCGGCGGCGTCCTCGGGGGCCACGGAGACGGTCGGCACGTCGAGGTGCCGGCCGATCACCTCGGCGATGTCGCGGATCGCGACGCCCTCGTCCGCGACACCGTGCAGCACCGAACCGGCCGGGGCCCGCTCGGCCGCGAGGCGGAACAGCCGTGCGGCGTCCAGGCGGTGCACGGCCGGCCAGCGGTTGGCGCCGTCGCCGAGGTAGCCGGAGACACCCTTGGCGCGGGCGGTGGCGACCAGGGTCGCCATGAAGCCCTGGTCCCCGTCACCGTGACAGGTCGGGGAGAGCCGCACCACGGACGAGCGCACGCCGCGCGAGGCCAGCGCGAGCGTCGCGGCAGCGGTGGCCGCCCGCAGCGCGACCGGACCCTCCTCGGCCCTGGGCATGTCCCGCTCGGTCGCCACGCGCCCCGGCGCGACGCCTCCCACCCCGGAGGCCAGGACGAAGGGGCGGTCGGTGCCGGCGAGCACGTCGCCGAAGGCGTCGACGGCACGGCGATCGGCCTCGGCGGCCTTGTCGAAACCGCCGCTGAAGGCGATGTCGTGCTTGAAGGCGAGGTGGATCACCCCGTCCGAGGCGGCGGCCGCGTCCCGCAGGACGTCGAGGTCGTCGAGGGTGCCGCGGACGGCCTCCGCCCCGGCCGCGGCGAGCGCGGCCGCGGAGGCGTCGGAACGGGCGAGGCCGACGACCTGGTGCCCCTCGCCGAGAAGTTCGGGAACGAGGGCCGAGCCGATCCAGCCGGACGCACCGGTCACGAAGAAACGCATGGGAAGTACCCCAGACTCTTGATGTCAGTTGCTGTCATCAAACGTAGCACTGATGTCAGCGACTGTCGTCACGTAGAATCCGGCCATGGGTAGATGGGAGCCGGACGCGCGCGGGCGCTTGGCCAAGGCAGCGTTGGAGCTCTACAGCGAGCGCGGGTTCGAGCAGACGACGGTGGCGGAGATCGCCAGACGCGCCGGGCTCACGGAGCGGACCTTCTTCCGGCACTACGCCGACAAGCGCGAGGTGCTGTTCGGCGGCACTCCGTCGTTGCAGGACCTGTTCGTGCGGGCGGTCGCCGAGGCTCCGGAGTCGGCGGCGCCGATCGACGCGCTGGCGGCGGGGCTCGACGCGGCCGCCGAATTGTTCGTCGACCGCCGCGACTTCGCGCGGCAACGCCAGGCCCTGATAGCGGCGAACGCGGAACTCCAGGAGCGGGAGCTGATCAAACTCGCCTCGCTGTCGGCCGCGCTCGCCGACACCCTGCGCGGGCGCGGTGTCCCGGAGCCGGCCGCGAGCCTGACCGCGGAGGCGGGCCTCGCCGTCTTCAAGGTCGGTTTCGAGCGCTGGGTCGCGCCGGGCGAGCAGCGGGAGATGGCGCCGCTGCTGCGGGAGTCGCTGGAGGCGCTCAAGGCCGTGACGGCGGGCGGCGGGCGGGCTCGGTGACGGGCTCGGCGGCCTGACCGCCGCCCTTGAGGACGTCGTATGCCGCCGGGCGGCCACCCGCGGAACGGGGGGGGCCCGGCGGGGAGATAGGGAGATAGGAACAAGGGGGGGGTGGGGAAAAAGGTGAGAAAGGGGGTGGA